>NZ_JBQSVO010000009.1:0-58120 GCF_052376275.1 Pseudoalteromonas sp. AOP7-A1-14
GCTGCAGGAAATAGTTTAATTGCACACAGTGTAGCTTCATTTAAAAACCGCATTAAGTTAATTTTTTATCAAACCTTATGTAGCTAGTAACTCTCGTCATCGCTAAAAACGGTGACAGAGAGTTCTTCATCCATCGTTTCAAATACCAAGAAATTAATCGGTTTACAGCACACTTGGCAGTCTTCAATGTATTGTTGGTCTACGTCCGCAGGGTCAAGTAATACCTCTATATGCTCACCACAATAAGGACACCCGATAGTTTTCTCTGTTAGTTGATTCATAAATGACGCTCCTGTCGGTTTTTTTATTTGTGAACTACGCTGTAAGTAATCTGAGCTTAAATTAACTAGCTTGTTTAATATGCCTACAAAACAAGCTAATACAGCTACTCTAAGGTGCTTTTAAGTTGCTTAAGCAAGGCCTCGGTTGTCCATTCAAGTCCATAATATGGAATATCAGGCTGATAATAGAACCCTTTATCACGGGGTCTATCAACATACACTTTATTAGGAATAATCACCTTGCTCAACCCAGAAGGTGTATCAACTAATCTTACTTCCATATACGTAGAATCAGAGCTACTTGGCGCGCCAAATAATACCGTATTTGAAAACAACTTAAAGGTATCAACCGCATCAAGACAAGCACTGCCACACTGCCCTGGTACTATCACCATCGCTTTGTTTTGAAAGTCACTGCTTGTTACTTTAGCTAAGCTTTGCTCAAGAGGCTGATTATGCTCTACGTAAAACGGAGCATCTTCATTTAGCGATAGCTGCATACCCGCAGATACTTCTTTTACCATTTTGTACATTTCAGGTTGGTCTTTCAATATTGCCATTAATGACTCTACATATTCGGTATTGTCTTTTGAGGCACGCCACCAAACTTGAGTTTTTGCGTTCGCTTTTTCTCTACGATAATTAACGATTTGTTGCCCCCATAACTGCTCTGCAATTTTTAGGCTCCAAAAAGATGAACCACCCTGGTTATGACGAAGATCAAGTATTACCGCTTTGGCCGTTAATAGCCGGGGGCGCTGTTTTGCTAAATCAATAAACAGCTGCTGGTAATCTGATTTTTGTTGCTCATTGGGCGAAAATGTTGGCATTGCAATCCATGCAATATCTTTGCTTGGCCAATGAAGACCTATTGGGAGTTCATCACCATTGTATGCATTAACCAAATGCTGCTTTACACTTTCGGGGCGCTCAGTCCACTGCAATTGCACGCTGTAAGTGGAGCCATTAGTTTTGGAAAAGTCGCATGTTTTAAGTTTGGGTAAAAAGGGGTTACCATCATCAATAAGTAAGCGCCGCCCGTTATGCCACCAATGTCCAGGCTGCCCAACTTGACCATGAAAACTAAAAATGGATTTACGCATTAATGGCACAATTGGCATGTTATTACAGCGTATTATTTTATCGCCCTTGGCAATTTGACTATGCTCAGAGTAATACACTTTCAAGCCATCACCTCGCCATACTGCCGAAAACCCAGGCCAGCGGCGTGGTTGCTTTAATTCTTTAGGTAAAACCGCCACAGCTCCAGCATGACCATCTTGCAAAACGGTATTAAAACGCGCAATTGCAGCTGCGTAACCTTGCGCATTAATGACCTGTTTTGCAAGTGCTAGACCTTGGTGCTTTGCACTCTCTAGTAGCTTAGGGAAGTCTGGGTTGTAGCTGTCATACATACCGGGGTGATTGGCAACTGATTGCTGATACGCTGCTTCAATATCTTGCTTAGCTGTTGCTTGCCACTGGGCAGCTGTGCTTGGTAAGCTTTGCAAAGCGCTATTTTTATCATCTTGTGCAAAAACATTTTGTGCCATTAAAGACATAACGACCACAAGTATCTTAGGGGCCGATTTAATCACCTTTGTCATATAAATCCTTTTTAATTATTATATTCTAACTTACAGATATCTAAGTAGATGGGAATGCTGTTATTTATTGCTGGCCCTATTTTTATACTCAGCTTTAAGGCTATTTATTTCTTTTTCACAGGATTGATAAGCAATTTTATATAAGTCTCTAAACTCTTTTTGTTCATTGTTATTAGTACCTAACTCAACCGTTATGTTCTCAATTACGCTAGTGAGCAAAGACAATTCATCGTACTTTGAATCTTTAATGTTATTACTAGGAATATTCCTTAAACACTCCGAGACTACCAGAAATAAATTAACTTCATTTTTCACTGCAAGATCGTTATTCGATTGTGCAAAAAAGGAAATGAGCGAAATAAAAAATAATATGCATACTTTCATGTGAACTCCCTGCGCTGCATACTAGTATGTTAAATTTTTGTTTGAATTTATTTTTATTAATCAACAAACCATAACTGAGTTACTATTTGCATTCAATCAGTTACTCCGAGTTCAGATCAAATAACGTATGCTAATATTGTTTCTACGTTAACCCTTATTGGTTGTCCACTCTCTACTCTTTGTAGAAATTTAAATTAATAATTCACAAATAGGGTATGAGGCACAGCGCTTAAAAGAAGTAAAAAAGCGCAGCCAGTAGCCACGCTTTACATTACTCAATTAAATTACAGCGTCGCTTAAGTCCTATTTAAAAAAAGCCGAGTGGGTCTTCGCTGTAACTAACCAGCAAGTTTTTAGTTTGCTGGTAATGATCAAGGGCGAGTTTATGGGTTTCGCGACCGATACCTGACTTTTTATAGCCGCCGAATGCAGCATGGGCTGGGTACATATGATAACAGTTGGTCCAAACGCGCCCTGCCTCTATTTTACGGCCAAAGTGGTAAGCACGGTTCATATTACGGCTCCATACGCCTGCACCTAAGCCAAACTCAGAACTATTAGCAAGTTCCAGCGCTTCGGCTTCATCTTTAAAAGTCGACATTGAAATGACCGGGCCAAAAATTTCTTCTTGGAACACTCGCATATCGTTAGTGCCTTTTAACAGCGTTGGCTGAATGTAATAACCGCCATTTAGCTCATCAGAGAGTTGCTCAACATTACCGCCAGTGAGCACTTGTGCGCCTTCTTTTTTACCAATCTCTATATAACTAAGAATCTTATCAAACTGTGCTTTTGACGCTTGCGCGCCCACCATGGTTTCACTATCAAGGGGATTGCCGCGCTTAATTTGTAAAGTGCGCGCTAAAATACGCTCAATAAACTGATCGTATATATCTTCTTGGATGAATAACCGTGACGGACACGTACATACTTCACCTTGGTTGAAGTAGGCAAGTACCGCACCTTCAATGGCTTTACTTAAAAATGAGTCGTCTTTATCCATGACATCGTTAAAGAATATATTGGGTGACTTACCGCCAAGCTCTACACTGGAGGGAATAATGTTATCTGCGGCGCATTTCAAAATATGCGAGCCAACTGGAGTTGAGCCAGTAAAGGCAATTTTAGCAATGCGAGTGCTGGTTGCCAGCGCTTCCCCTGCTTCTTTACCAAAGCCATTTACCACATTTAAAACCCCTGCAGGAAGTAAATCGCCGATGATTTCCATTAACACCAATATTGATGCAGGTGTTTGCTCAGCCGGCTTTAATATTACGCAGTTACCTGCTGCAAGCGCTGGGGCTAGCTTCCATGCCGCCATTAATATTGGGAAGTTCCAGGGAATTATTTGCCCGACTACACCAAGTGGCTCATGGAAATGATAAGCTACGGTGGTTTCATCTATCTCGCCAATACTCCCTTCTTGCGCGCGAATACAGCCTGCAAAATAACGAAAATGATCTGCTGCCAGCGGAATATCAGCAGCCAGTGTTTCACGAATTGCTTTACCGTTATCCCAGCTTTCCGCCACGGCAAGTAGTTCAAGGTTTTGTTCTATACGATCAGCAATTTTTAATAAAATATTGCTCCGCTCAGTCACTGAGGTTGTGCCCCATGCTGCTTTTGCTTCATGAGCTTGATCAAGCGCAAGTTCTATATCCGCTTTATCTGAGCGCGGTATTTTACAAAATACCTTTCCATTGACGGGGCTAATATTTTCAAAGTATTGGCCATTAACCGGCTCAAGCCATTGCCCACCGATATAATTACCATACTGAGGTTTAAAATTAATAAGTGAGCCATCACTACCTGGATTTGCATAGATCATTGTGTGTGTCCTTTATTCAAAATGTTGCTTTTTAATTTAATCGAATTGATTAAGTTTGACGGGAAATTGTTGTTTATTTATCCGCCATTTATTGACATTAGCTCATAACAGGCATACAAACTTGATTACCTGTCCAAAAAACGTGTCTGTGTGTCCAGACATCAAATAGGGAATAATATGACAGCATTATTAACCACTGAAAAAATCATTAAAAAGCGCCAAGCAGTTGATGTGCTTATCGAAAATAAAATAACCTTTGCCTCAGACAATGCTGAGCTGAGTATTTACGACACCTACCAAGATGCCCAAAAAGTGGCGCTGCATTCCAGCGAATTGCTATTTTGTGGCATGATCTGTGGTAAAAAAATCATGCATGTTGGCGACAGTGACTACCACAAAGAGTTCTTACCACAGCAATCATTTGTACTAGCGCCAGAGCAAGGTGTGTTGATTGATTTTCCAGAAGCGTCAATTAAGCAACCAACCACCTGTTTAGCGATTGAAATAAGCCGAGAGAAAATAAGCCAAGTCGCTGATGCACTGAATATGCAGCAACAAATAAGCAGTGATGATTTTTTTCAATACATCCCTAAACTTATCCATGCCGAGCATAATCAACAAACCCAGCAACTGCTGGATCGGATGATTGGCTTATTCAGTGAAAACGAGCAAGATCGTCATTATTTAATTGAGTTGGCTGTTAATGAATTAATCACTCGGCTGTTACAGCAACAAAGCCGCGATTTAATGCTCTCAAGCTGCCAGCAACCACTGATTAGTTGCAGCCTTAATCAGGCTCTTAATTTCATGGCTGAAAACCTAAACCAAACGCTCGATATTGATAAATTATGCAAAATAGCATGCATGAGTCGCAGTAAATTTTATCAACAATTTAAACTCGCCTTTGGGCTCAGCCCTGCTACATACCAACAACAACTACGATTGAAAAAAGCACGACAACTGCTGCAATCAGGCCAGCAAGTGAGTCAAATCTGTTATGAACTAGGTTTTACTAACCCGAGTCACTTTAGCCGTTTATTTAAACAAACGTTTGGCGTACCACCTAAGCACTACAAGCATTAATATGCAGACAACAAGAATTTTTAACTAAACTGAAAATTTTTGTTGACTCAAACGCAATTGCAGATTATTTTCCCGCTGATGTTTTTATCGGCATAAACAATAGCGGCATGCATCCCCTGCACCGTCTGGCGCCAAGCCAACGCACTTTACTGTGTCGCACTTGTGCTAACCCCACCGCGAAAGCCAACAGTCAATATTGCGTACAAAAGCAGTGACTTGGAATATCAGCTATGCAGCTAACATTCTTTGTTTTTGTTTAAGTAATTTGGGCCCTAACACTCAAATACTTTTTATTTTGTGAATACTTAAATGCTTGAACCTTCTGCGTTAAGTCTTGTGCCCCCCGTTGTGGTGGTTATTTTGGCGATCCTGTTACGTCGTCCTATTTTATCTTTGCTGATCGGTGCCTTAGTTGGCCTTGCGATGCTTGACCCTGCAGCCATACTGAGTAACTTTGCTGCGGCATCGTTAAAAGTGATGGTCGATGAAACCATCGGCTGGCTTATACTGGTATGTGGTGGCTTTGGTGCGTTAATCGCGTTATTAGTGCGCACCGGAGGTGCATCCGCTTTTGGCAGTTTTGCACTACGCTTTTGTAAAGGCCCACGTTCATCGTTGATTATGACCTTTTTACTTGGCATCGTGATTTTTATCGACGACTATCTTAATGCGCTCACTGTAGGTGAAACCATGAAGCGCATTACCGATAAATTTAAAATCAGCCGCGAAATGCTCGCCTACGTGGTCGACTCTACTGCCGCACCAATCTGTGTACTAGTGCCTCTTTCAACATGGGCCGTGTTCTTTGGTGGATTATTGGTTGATAATAACATTGCCAGTGAAGGCCAAGGTATTGCTGTGTACATTCAAGCTATACCGTATATGTTATACGCTTGGTTTGCGGTATTAATCGTGCCATTAGTGGTGTTTGGTGTGATCCCTTTATTTGGACCGATGAAAAAAGCACAATTACAAGCGATGCAACAGCAACCGCAAGTCGACCCTACGCAGTACAACGAAGTACAAACTGCTGATGAATACGCAGTAAAAGCCGTTGAAGAAAGCTTTGAAAGTGCAGATAGTCACGGCAAACTGTATAACTTTTTACTGCCAATCATTTTGCTCGTTGCATTTACAGTGTACTTTGAAATCGATGTATATAAAGGCTTATTGGCCACGTTTGCCGTGATCATTCCATTTTATATGCTGCAAAAATTAATGCCCTTTGCCGAAATGATTGAAAAAATGCTCGATGGCTTTAAAAGCATGTTACCTGCGATTGGTACTGTGATCACCGCGTTTATTTTTAAAGATGTTTGTGACCAATTGCTATTACCACAGTTTGTGATTGAATCACTGAGCCCATTTATGACCGCTGGCTATTTACCTGCTGTGGTGTTTTTAGCAATGGCCATTTTAGCCTTTGCAACTGGTTCAAGCTGGGGGATTTTTGCGGTAACTATTCCAATTGTAATGCCACTTGCCGTCGCGGTTGATGCAAATATACCGCTGGTAATTGGTGCGCTGTTATCAGCCTCATCATTTGGCAGCCAAGCATGTTTTTACTCAGACTCAACCGTACTTGCAGCGCAAGGCTCAGGCTGTAACTTAATGAGCCACGCAATTACCCAATTGCCGTATACACTCATTGCAGCTGCCTGTGCATTTGCTGGGTTTTTAGTAATTGCTTAAGCAATAAGATTTAAGAGGAAAGTTGGCAAGGTTAAAGCTTAAAAGCAAACCCATTTAACTACTATTTGAGCCTCTTCAAGCGCGCGCGGGAAATACATGCCCGCGCTAATTTTTTATCAAAAAACCGAATTATAATAACGAAGCTAAATATTTAGTAAAAGGAGCAATATTTTGCTCTACACTGGCCGTTTCTAAGGCTTCCATATAATCACTTCTTCGCTCAACTGGCACAACAGTCCATGAGTAACCACCTGCCGCCATCATTAAGTTCATGATGAACCGCCCCATTCGGCCATTACCATCAAAATAAGGGTGAATATAAACAAAAATAAAATGCCCTAATACCACTCGAACGGCAGGGTTTTCTTCTTCCATTAACAAATCGAAAAGTGCAGGCATCATATCCCTAACTGCCGCTTTGGTTGGTGGGGTATGTTTGGATTTTCTAATATAAACGGGCCCTGTTCGATAACCTGCTAAATCAGATTGCTTGATAATGCCAGCTGCAACACTCGGCCCGAATAAAGCTAAATACCAGTCAGCATGAGTTGCTTCGAATACTTCACCCGCGTTTTCACCATTAAGTACACGTTCAACAGCTAGCTTTACTTGTTGAAAGGCATCCCAATAACCTTTTGCCGCCATTGCATCTAAATGCTTTTTACTGCCATCAGATTGTTCAGGGTTCCAATTACCTGAACGTACATGTTCAATCAATTCATGTGTAACCCGGTAGCCTTCAATTGATAGTGAGTGATAAGCATCGGTAACAAACTTGTCTTCTACTTCAGCCAAGTAGTCCTGAACATTTATTTTAGCGACAGGCACATCAGGAAAATGGGCAATCACATCTGCTCGCATACTATGCCACAGTAAACGAAGTCGATTGGCATAGGGTGAAACTTCACGGCGGCCAAATGTAATGTGTGTTTCATCTTCAAATGGGTCTGTTTCTTTTACTTTAAAATCTACTGCATCCATGCCTTTAATGATGTTATTAGCAATTAAGTCTCTACCAATGTTACGAAATGCCCCAGCCAATCGGCCAGCACTAGCAACATGACCTCCTTCAAGTAATATACTTAATATTTCTGAAGCATCTGTCACCATTGAAAGTAGCGTTCTCATTTGAATGGGCTTTTGTGCAAAGGTAGCTTTAGCACAATGCACTAAGCTTGCTGCCAAGCTATATACCCTCAAACCATCAACGATTGTTAAATGCGCCTGATCTGGCAACACAGAGCGAATATCAAATACAGAAGTATCGTGAAGTAAAGCGGTTGGTTTATTTCGACCTTTAGGCGAGCGTACTAATAACTGAGGTGGAACTGTTTTATCACCAATATGAATTTGTATTGATTGCTCTGGTGATAAACACCAGTTTTGCTCAAGACGCTCATCCAAATACGCCCCACAAAATTCCCAAAAGGACGTATACCAAGCGGTACTATCGCCTTGTTGTTCATCTGGGCTTGAAGGAATATACCAACCTCGCATGACCTCTTTAATGAAGCCATGCTTAGTCAAGCGCTCTCTATCGGTGCGCTCAAGCATTTTCGATTGCACAGCAATAATGCCACTATCTTGCAATAGCTTTAATCGCTCTAGAGAATGAGCAAGCTTTTCTGACACTTGATTCATGTTAACACCATTAGCTTTTGATGAAGTTAAAAATTAGCTTTTAGTGTAACTTTCCATTAGCTTTTAATGCAACAATTAACTAGCTTTTAATGTATATGTGATAGCGTAGAAGAATAATGTTCAAGGAAAAAAGTTAGCGAGGTGAAAGTTAAAAACAAACCTATTTAACTATACAGCCACTCTAATTGAGCAAACAAAGCTGTGCCACTAAACTTAGGTTCGGTGTTTTCTTAAGTTCTTTTCATCAGCTTAGCATCACGCTTTTTTGCGGTTTGATAGTCGCTCAAGCTGTCGATGTTTGAGGGTGTAATACGTTGAAGATGCAGTGGGCAATTCCTTGCAAACTGACTGGACACTGTAATGTTTGAAACATAATATTTAATCTGGTGGACTTTTCAAGCTGATAGTAAGTAGTCCGAAACAGCCGCTTACTAAATTACTAAAGCTTTAAAGCTAACCTTTTAGGGTAACTAAATGGTTGGCATTCAACGCATTTTATTTCATGTGCATCAGTATGCGCGGGATTTATTATAAAATTATATTCATCTGAACAAACAGACGAAGGCACTTGCAGTACCGCTTCCCCCATACTCGTTAACCAGTCGCTACCCACTATTTGGGTTCTTAATATATAAGGGTGATCATCCCAGTCACTTGGTAGTTCAGATACAACCAAGCGTTTAATTTTCAGTTTATCAGGTATTAATATCGATGTGACTGATAGTTGCTTGTTAAGTATATCTGTAGAGTCATTCACTAACCTCTCAAGCATTGCAAGTGAACGGCTACTTGCTGTATAAACAACAGGCTTACCGACCATATGCCATCTACCTTCTGCATAAAGCCCACCTATGCCTGACAGTGCGTTATTTACATTGTTATGTTCAGTTGGAGCAATCCTGTAACAAATCATCAAGCAGTGAATCCATACTCTAGCCCATTAATAATTCGCTTAATTAACTCACGACCGCGAATGGTATGTAAAAATTCTTTTGGCGCTTTGCCATCGAACTGTGTATGAGCAGTATTCAACCACTCATTCCAACGTTTTACATCACCGAAGTATGAAATACCTATAGATGACAAACGTGCAACTTCCAATGCATTTTGACTTAAGTTAATACCTAAACGTTTGCGCTCTTTTACATGTCGTTCTAATGTCCTCGTTGTAGTACCAATAGTCTTAGCTATTAGTTTTTGTTCCCATCCAAGTGATTTACTAAGAAGGAAAATGGACGAAGCTTTCAAGCCTGTAGTAGCAACAGTAATTTCTTCTAGTGCATTAGAGTTATTAGTGATTAACCCACCACTCACTACTTTTATAAAATCAAACTTTAAAGTTTCCATAAACACCTCCACGACAATTGTCGCTAATTATAGTGCCAAGTGTCAAAACTAGCAAGGTAACATAGCGCTATTCGCTGATAGCTGATAGCTGATAGCTGAACGTGGTGGCCGCTGGGGTTCTTGCATCTCATACTACAAAGGCTTTTTCTAATTCTGTATCAGCCTAATGTAAAGTACTCTTTTTTGAGTATATTCAAACACACTAACAATTTTGACCTTTAACCTCGCGAACTTTACTGTTTTTCCAATTAACCTCGACTATTACTTGTATGTACTGCCCTAAAAAGCGGATAATTGCGGTTAAATAAAAATACACTGACAAAGTCTGGCGCAAATACTTAGTAGCCTTACTTATTAGTGCGCACGAAGGTGGACCAATTCAATGGAAATTAAAGTTAATTTTCTCGATAACCTTAGATTAGAAGCTAAGTTCGACGATTTCTCTGTTATTGCGGATCAACCAATCCGTTACAAAGGCGATGGCTCTGCACCAAGCCCATTTGACTACTTTTTAGCATCTTCAGCTTTATGCGCTGCTTACTTTATTAAAGTGTATTGCAATGCCCGAGATATCTCGACTGATGAAATTCGCGTGGCACAAAACAACATTGTTGATCCCGAAGATCGTTATAATCAAATATTCCAAATACAGGTTGAACTACCTGACAGTATTTCTGAAAAAGACCGCACGGGTATTTTACGCTCAGCTGAGCGCTGTACTGTTAAACGTGTTATTCAGACTGATCCTGAGTTTAAAATTGATGCTGTAGAAAGCTTAGATAATGACGCGCAAGCCATGCTGATGGCTAAACCTGATGACAGCGATAATACCTTTATTTTAGGTAAAGACTTACCGCTTGAACAAACCATTGCCGATATGACTGCTATATTGGCTGACTTAGGCATGAAGATTGAAATTTCATCATGGCGCAATATCGTACCAAACGTGTGGTCGTTACATGTACGTGATGCAGCTTCTCCTATGTGTTTTACCAACGGTAAAGGCGCAAGCAAAGAAAGTGCATTATGCTCAGCCCTTGGCGAATTTATTGAGCGTTTAAACTGTAACTTTTTCTATAATGATCAGTTTCTTGGTGAAGAGATTGCCAACAGCGAATTTGTGCATTATCCAAATGAAAAATGGTTTTCACTCACTGACGATGACACGCTTCCTGAAGGGATTTTAGACGACTACACACTAAGCATTTATAACCCTGAAGATGAACTATGCGGCACACACCTCATTGATACAAACTCAGGTAACGTTGAACGCGGTATTTGTTCAATTCCTTACGTGCGCGAATCTAACGGAAAAACCGTGTATTTTCCATCAAATTTAATTGAAAACTTATTTTTAAGTAATGGTATGAGCGCCGGAAATAACTTTGCCGAAGCCAAAGTACAATGCTTATCAGAGATTTTTGAACGCGCGGTTAAGCGCCAAATCATCGAGCAAGAAATTATATTACCCGACGTACCTGAATCGATACTTTCTAAATACCCTGGCATCGTTGCCGGTATTAAAGGGCTAGAAGAGCAAGGCTTTCCGGTGGTGGTTAAAGACGCCTCTCTTGGTGGGCAGTTTCCGGTAATGTGCGTGACGTTAATGAACCCAAAAACGGGTGGTGTATTTGCTTCATTTGGCGCGCACCCAAGTTTTGAAGTGGCCCTTGAACGTAGCTTAACTGAGTTATTACAAGGCCGTAGCTTTGAAGGGTTAAATGACGTGCCAAAACCGACCTTTAACAGCATGGCAGTATCTGAGCCTGAAAACTTCGTTGAACACTTTATTGATTCAACAGGTAAAGTTTCATGGCGTTTTTTCAGCGCGAAGCACGATTATAACTTTGTGGAATGGGACTTCTCAGGCACTAACGAAGAAGAAACAGCCAGCCTTTTCGGTATATTAAAAGACTTAGGCAAAGAAGCGTATATAGCTGAATTTTCAGATATTGGCACTGCGTGTCGTATTTTAGTACCTGACTATTCAGAAGTTTACCCAGTCGAGGACTTAATTTGGGATAACACCAATAAAGCCCTTAAATACCGTGAAGACATTTTAAATCTGCACAGCTTAGATGAAGATCAACTTGCTGATTTAGTTGAGCGCCTAGAAGACAGTCAACTAGATAACTACATTGATATAATCACCTTAATTGGCGTTGAGTTTGACGAAAATACAGTATGGGGTCAGCTAACAATTCTTGAGCTTAAATTACTGATTTATCTAGCCCTGGGTGATTTAGAAGCGACAATGGAGCTGGTTGAAACCTTCTTACAGTTTAACGATAACACCGTTGAACGCGGCTTATTTTATCAAGCAATGCACGCCTCTTTAGAAGTTGCTTTAAGTGAAGATTTAGAGATTGAAGACTATATTTATAACTTCACTCGCATGTTTGGACAAGAAGTAATGGATGCTGTGGTAGGCTCAATTAATGGTGATGTGGTGTTCTACGGTTTAACACCTACCAACATGCAACTTGAAGGGCTAGAGCGACATCAGCGTTTAATCGACAGCTATAAAAAGCTACATGCTGCCCGCGCTGCAAGAGCTAAATAAACAATTCAACTGCGCTTGAAACACAAAAATAAATTTAAGCACCTAGCATTGGCAGGTGCTTTATTTTTTTATAGCGCAAAGCCAACGAGATACAATGAGCAAGTTCCTTGCTCGGCAATGGTTGATTAAGCTCAAACACTAAAGCACGGTTACCTTGATAGCCGAAGGTATCACCATACACCTTTTTAAATGTGTCGATCAATTTGGTTTTACAATTAAAGTATATACAAAATTGCTGCGGTGATTTTGCTTTATAATCAAACCGAATTACGGAGCCTATTTTTGAAATATAGCTCGGCTCACCCCATTTGAGTGTTTCTTCAAGCTCGGTGATGCCATCCTCGCTGGCAACCTTAAAAATTAAACATCGTATATCATGTAGTAAAATAGCGATATTATCAGGATAAGTAGTAAATTTTTGCTGTACGCTTTCATCCATATTTTTAAAAATATCCTCTATAATTCAGCTGGTTTATACCTGTAATGCCCCGTAATTTTATAACGAAACAATACGTCTTCACGCTGCGGCCCTGCGCCGATGTTATGCACAATCAGTGGCGTTGTATTGTCTGGTGCAAGTTCTCCCATCACGATACCTATATGCGGTAAATTACCTGGTAACATCCAAGTGACAATATCACCCGCTTTGTAAGCATCTGCATCATTTGTTATAGGCAGCACAGTGCCGAAACGTTTAAAAAAAGTTTGTAAGTTGGGTACTCTGCGATGATCAATATTACTGTCAGGGTTAGTTAAGCCCCATATTCTTTTTGACGGATAAGAAGCGAAGTTATCGCGCATGTCTTCGTGTACTAATTGTTGTAAATCAATACCCAGGGCTCGGTAGCTTCGAATAATTACATCAGTGCAAACGCCAATATTGGCAGGTACGTCACCGTTTGGGTAAGCAATGCGCTGATAGGCGCCATCATATAGTACATTGTGTTGTGTTCGCTCATTAGCAGCATTCATCAAATCTTCAGTAAATGAATTGCTATGACTAAAAGCAGAAAACATTAACAGCAAAAACCAAAGTACATAATTCATAGTCATTCCTTGTAAATTCTAACGCTATATAAACTTCAATAGTTATATAATCATGACTGCTTATTCTCATCCAGTATCTTTATTAAACGCTTTAACTCTCGAAGCACCAGCATAGGCTCATCATTTTGAATGAAATGGCCGCTTCCTTCTGTTAATACGCTGCGACCTTGAGGAAATTCAGCTGCCCAACTCTGCCACAACTCCCCCCACATCATTCGGCCCTTGTCTGTAAAAAGTAGATTGCTCGGCTTTGCAACTTTACGCACAGAAGCAATAAGTGTGACAGGCATATCTTTAATCTGCGGGTAATCTGGTAGCGGTCGTTTACTCCAAAAATCCAAGTATTGATTCGACATTCCATTTGCCATATCACTTAGTTTTATTTTCGCGATTTCTTTATTCCCCTGCTCTAAATTTATGGCACGCAGTATATCTACATCGTGCTCCGAGGAAGGATCGAGCATGAGTAGCGCATTTAATTGTTGTGGATATTTTGCAGCAAAATCTCGCGCAACACTCCCGCCATAAGAATGCGCAACAAGTATTATGGGCTTTGAAATATTCAGCGCCAACAAAAACTCATTAAGATGATCTGCATAGTCCATTGAAGTAAAATGCTGCTTAATTACAGTTGAGTTGCCATTACCTACACGAGAGTAACGTACAACCTTAGCATGCTCTGCTATGGCGTTAAAAACTGGATCCCAGTCATTTAAACCCGCGCTCCCTCCAGCCTCAAGAACCACAATTTGTTTACCCGTACCGGCGATCTCATACTCCAGTGCAAAGTCTCCTACTTTCACAAATGCAGCATAAGCATTTACTGTAAACAATAAGGGCAAAGCTAAAAAGAGACAGCTTTTAAAGGTATGACATAAAAACTTAAACTGCATGGTAATTTTCCTTTATCACTATGAAGTCATTAAAAAAAACCCAAGCAATTGCTTGGGTTCGATACACCTTAACGCAAAATCATCTCACCTACTTTTGCAATTTAATGTCGTTAAAATGCGCTTCCAAATTGCTGACTAATGTTTGTTTAGGTAAATCGGCGAACGGTTTATCAGCAAATTTACTACCCCGCAGCTGAATGTTTAAACGTGCTGCATTTGGATTTAACATAGTTTGTTTGTAATAGTCTTTGAGATCAGCCAGTGTTACTTTTTCAACTTCTGCAATCAGCTTTTGTTTTGAGTCAAAATCAAAGTTTTCACGATACCAATCACTCACTAATGGCGCCATTTCATCATCTAAATTTTTTGGCTGTTCTTTAAGTGTAACTAAGCTGGCATTTTTAAGTTGTGCAAACGTTTCTTCACTCATATTATCAAGCTCAACGGCGTATTGACGTTTAAAGTCTTCAAATCTCGTTTGCATTTCTTTCGGTCCTTTAACCGGCGTTTGAATGAACAAACCAATAACGGAGTAATTTTCAATAGGACGCGCCAACGCTCCCACAGCATAGGCAAGCTGCTCTTCAGTGCGCAATTTATCAAAAGCGAAAGTTCTAAGGTGATCTTGCAGTACCTGTGCTTGCGCTTTTTGCTTATACCCAGCAACTGGATGAACGGTCATATCAATAATGGCTACATCGGCTACATCTATATCTTTTTGTAGCACGATGGTTTCACCCGACTGTGGTAACCATGCTTTGCTACGAGCAAAATCAGTTGATTGATGGTTGCTTGGTAGTACATCAGTTAACTCTTTCGCTATGACATCAATATCCTGTTGATTATAGTTACCAAACGTAAATACGCGCAATTCATTATTGCTAAATGTGCGTTGTTTAAGGTCAGTAAAATCAGCCATAGTTAGGCTATCAGCAGCATTTATTAATGCGTCTATATCAAAACTGCCGGTAAAGGTTAGCTTTGAGTATTCATCGAATGCCTGATAAAACGGAAATTTCTTTTGTTCATTTAATAAACGACGCTTATAACGATCTATTGCTTGAGCAAAACCTTGCGTTGTCGTTTGTACATCAATAGATTTAAGTGCGTGATCGAGTAATACGTTTTGTTTATCAGTAAAGCCGCCCATTGATAAAATAAGGCCGTTATTAGCTTGTAAATTAACACTCATCCCCGCCACAGCGGCTTCAGTACTTAACTCACTGAGTTGTAAATTGTATAAATCAGCCCACACTGAATACAATACTTTAGCTTTAATATCTTCAAGCGCATCGGGTGTATTTATATATACATCAACTAAGCCTTTAGGTTGTTCACTAAAACGCTGGCTTGCTTGACGCCAAATTTTCACACCATTTTTATCATAGGCTAATGTGGGATGCTGTTGCTTATTAAATTCTCCGGTTTTGATAGCAAAGCTTTCTGGCAATAGCTGATTAACGGTCGGCAACGCGAGTGTAAATTCACTGGGCTTGCTCCAAGAGTCAATTTCAGCATCGCTAATATCTTCAATACGGTATTTGCCATCATAAAAGTGTAGTTGTGAGTCGGTTTCTTCTTGTTGTGAAACATACCAAACACGTAATGTATCTGGATTTAACTGCTCAAGAACTCGATTAACTGCGCCTGCATCAAATTTTGCATAATAATAAGGCGCGTTAATGGCATGATTTAGCGGGTATTCTTGCATGCTACCTGTAAGCGCACTAACATAATTAAATTCATCACCCTTTTCTAAAAACTTAAACTGGTCATTAAGTGAAGTTTTAATTTCACTGAAGTATTTACTATCGACCCCTTTTTGTTTAATTAAATCGATATATCTCATGACCGTTGCGGTGATCTTTTCACGGTTTTTCATGCCTTCATCAGTAAGCTCAATATCTACCGTAAGCGCCCCATAATTACCATAATGGCTAGGTGCCGAACTAGCGCTAAGCTGCGATACCCAACCTTTATCACGTAGAATTTTCGCTGGGCTGCCCTGCATTTCATTACTCAATAAATAAGTCACAAAACGGTTTGGTTTAACAGCAAATGCATCGCTATTATCGGTAATAGTAAAATCAAGTTGTAGTTTTTTTACATCCTCATTTGGCACATAATGTACCCGTTTCCCACCAATATTATCAAAGTCTAATTTGTCAGTGACGGTTGGCTTTTCAATCTTTTTATTTTCAATATCAGAAAAGTATTTCTGCGCTTTAGCCTCCATTTCAGCAAGTGATAGGTTTGAAATCATTGCCACTTTCATGATGTTAGAAGAATAATATTTATTATAAAAATTAACTGTTTCTTTATGCAGCGAACTGCCTTTTTTGTCGCCTAAAGTTTCAAGGTTACCAATTAAAAAGCGATTCGCAGGATGATCGCTCAACATTTTGCGTGCAAGTTTAAATTGGCCAAAAAAGTCAACCTCGCGGCGCATTGACCACTCTGCGTTTACCGCGTTTTTTTCTTTATCTGCATATTCAGGGTACAACTTAGGAGATTTAAAAAAATCAGCAAAACGGTCAAGTGCTTCATCGTAAGCGTCATTATTTACTTTGAACATGTAATTAGTGATATCAAGCCACGTGTACGCGTTGTGCGCGCCGCCATTTTTGGTCATGAAATCTGAATAACCTTTGGTGTCTGGGTAACGCTCAGTCCCCAAAAATAGCATGTGCTCTAAATAATGCGCTATACCTTGCTGGTCCATTGGATCATGTAATAAGCCAACACCCACGCTCAATGCTGCGGCTGATTTTTCAGCACTTGGATCAGAGACCAAAATCATTTCAATCTCATTACTAAGCTTTAGGGTTTTATATTGACGAGTATCATTTGGGCTAACGACGAGGGTATCTGATAATAAATTTGTTTTTTCTTTTACTGGCGCCGTGGTAGTACAAGCACTTAAAACCACTAGGGCAATTGCACTAAAACCGATAGTTTTTTTCATAACAGGTTTTTGATCCATTTATTAATGCGTTATTAGTGCTTATCATGTGTAATCATCGCATCACATGCAATCGTTTTTTAAACGACTTTGTAACACATTGTGAAATCTAAAAACAAACTGCTAGTCTTAATCATCATCAATATAACTTTAGAGACAATAATAAAATGGAAAAATACATACTACTAGCCATGTTCTGCCAAGTATTGCTGACATTCACTGTTATGGTAGTTATGGGACGTCGTCGTTTTAGTGCTGCGCGCGATAAACAAATATCAATGCAAGACTTTGCCACCATGGAGCTTAATAACGCGGGAGATAATGTCAAAATTGCCGATCGTAACTTTATTAATCAGTTTGAAATTCCAGTACTGTTCTTTATAGCCTGCTTAACAGGGCTACAATTTAATAGTGCGGGTTATTTATTTGTTGGGTTGGCATTTGCTTTTGTCATATCACGCGTGATCCACACTTTAGTACATATTGGCGCTAACAATCTAAAAATACGTTATTACACTTTTTTAATTGGTTGCTTGATTGTCATTACCATGTGGGTATCGCTGTTAATGCGCGCCTTCGCACTTTAAGTAAAACAAAAAGGCGCTACATTTTTTTACTTTTTAATTACTTGTGCGGCGGCGTCTAAGCCCTACTAACAATAAAGGTAACAACCAACTAACACTACCACTTGAGTCAGTTTCAGTTTCAATTTCAGGGTCAGGTGATACTGGTTCATCTATTAAGGTATTCTCTGCTGGTGTTAGTAGAGCTGATGAGTTTGGATCATCATCTAATACGGTTACGCCATTAATAGTGACTAAATTTGCTGAGGTAATCACGGTATCTACGTCAGAGCATTGCTCATTGGTAATATTTACCACAGGTATTTGACCGCAATGCGTAAGTGATGTGATATCTTCAAGTACAGCAAAACTTTCATCATCTACTTGACCAAAGACAGTAAAGCCGCCGTTTTGAACGTCTAAATTTGCGCTATTATCTTTTAAGTTAAAAAACCATTGGCTAGTTGCACTATCTGGATCGCTACCAATTTTCGCCATGGCGACCGTGCCTTTAACATTAGAAAGAATAGGCTCATTCATAACTGGCTCTTGAGTTTCTATTGCTTCAAAATCATCAGTGTAAGTAAATCCACCTCCTTGCATTACAAAGTCATCAATTGAGCGATGAATAACCGTTTGGTTATAACTGCCCTGCTCGATATAACTTAAAAAATTAGCTACTGTTTTAGGTGTTTGTTGGTCAAACAAGTCAATTTTTACAGTACCTTGTGAAGTTTGGATTTCGACAACGCTAGCGTGGCTGGCAAAACTAGTTGCGACAATTAAGCCAGCGATGAGTTGGTTTTTCATATTCATTTCCTTTTATATCCAATCACCTCAAGGTGGTTTGAGTATGTAATTTTGTTGTTATATAAAATTTAATAAAATAATAATAAAACCTTGTCAGCAAAGCGATAGCAAACAGCACTTTGACACAAACCCCAGCAGTTTAATTACATTATATATACATCCATTTACATATTCGTTCGGGTTATAAATAAACTGCATTTAAAACGAAATCGTCTCAACAAACTTTTTCAATTTGTTAGTATCGGATTGGCAACAAAAACACACAACAGGATAAAACAATGGCACATACTGATGAACATATTTGTGACTTTGGTTTACACCAAGGGCAATCATACAAAGAGCTACCTGCTAGTTTTTTAAATTGGATGGTTGGCAATAAGCATGAAAAATCAGCATTAGCAGAACAAGAATTACAACGAAGGCAACTTGCGGCTACAAAGCAGTTAAATGCTAATAATCCACTAGAAACAGAATAATTTTTCTAACTTTCGTTATTTCATCATAAAACTAGTTTAAACTACGCGTATAATGAACAGCAAAACTGACAAAACGGGTCACATTATGCGCGTATTTATTACCTTACTTTTATTAATCGGCATTGCTGCCTGCAGCAACAGCCCTACCCTATCGCAAACGACTACAACTGAAAAAGCACAGTATTTAACCATTTTACATACCAACGATAACCATGGTCGCTTTTGGCATAATGAAAAAGGCGAATACGGTATGGCTGCACGTAAAACCTTAATTGATAAACTACGCAACAATGCGAAGCAACAAGGCCATGCTGTATTACTGCTTTCTGGTGGTGATATTAATACAGGGGTTCCAGAGTCTGACTTACAATTTGCGGAGCCTGATTTCAAAGGTATGTCATTAATTGGTTATGATGCTATGGCACTAGGTAACCACGAATTTGATAATCCTCTTTCCGTACTTATTAAACAACAAGACTGGGCTACTTTTCCTCTATTATCTGCTAATATATTTGATAAAAAAACCGGTGAAAATGCTTTTGAACAATACAAGATATTTAACAAAAATGGCCTAAAAATAGCTGTTATCGGTTTAACCACTACAGACACAGCAAAAATTGGCAACCCACAATACATTGGCGGACTTGAATTTAAAGAGCCGGTTGCAGTTACCAAAACCTTAACGCAAAAAATAAAACAGCAATACCAGCCAGATATAACCATTGCAGTAACACACATGGGCCATTACGTTGATGCGGCTTATGGGATTAATGCTCCTGGAGATGTCACTCTTGCGCGCTCATTACCAAAAAACACCCTTGATATGATTATTGGCGGACACTCACAAGAGCCCGTTTGTATGGCAAGCAATAACAAAGTAGATGATAACTTTGCACCGGGAAAGGCATGTAAGCCAGATCAACAAAATGGTACATGGATCATGCAAGCTCACGAGTGGGGTAAATACGTAGGTAAAGCTGAGTTCAAGTTAGAAGATGGTCAACTAACCTTGATTGACTATTCATTACTTCCAGTTAATTTATATGTCGATGAAAAACAAACCGACGGTACAACAAAGCCTGTTCTTGCTAACGAATACATAAAGCCAAACACTGAGTTAGAAGCCTTTTTAGCCTACTATCAAGCTAAAGGCGCAAAACAAATAGAAGGTAAAATTGGCTTTGTTGATAAAAAACTTGAAGGGGATCGCAGTAAAGCTCGCTTTGAACAAGTAAACCTTGCTCGCGTAATCGTTCAGGCACAAATGGATTCGGTCGGGGCTGATTTCGGCATAATTAGTGGTGGTGGTATTCGCGATAGCATTAACGCTGGGGAAGTCAGCTACAAAGATATTCTAAAAGTACACCCGTTTAAAAATCGTATCGCGTATATCGATTGGAACGGCAAAGCACTTTATGATTACCTAACTACGGTATCCGCTTTCCCACCCGATTCAGGCGCTTATTTACAATACCATAAGCTCAGCTTTGATTATGGTAACGGGAAACTTGAAAACGTAAAAATAAACGGCCAAGCGCTTGATTTAAATAAAACATATCGCATGAGTATTAATATCTACAATGCCTCTGGTGGTGATGGTTACCCTCAACTTACCAAACGAAACGGGTTTGTCAGCACCGATGACACCGATGCACAAGCACTGAAGCGCTTCTTTAAGAACAACAGCCCAATAAAAGCAGCAAACTTCGCGCCTAAATAACTAGTTCCAAATATACTCACACTATTTAGGTAAATAGTGTGAGTATAATGGCACCCACTATTTACCTATCACTTTAATATCGTTTAAAGTTATTTTCGCTAACCCATAACTGTGTAACCGAGATCGTGAACCTTCACCGTGAGCTTTTGGTGGATAATAACACTCTTTCAACTCAGGAAAGTCAATAAGTGTTTCATCCAGTGCGGCGCGAATCTCACTTAAGGTTTTTTCTAAACTGTTAGTGAAATTAGGGCGTTTACGGATGGTATGACCGAGCTCAATTAAACGATAAAAATACTTATTCGCAAGCTCAATTAACGGCTCTGGCACATCTTTGTTTTGATTCAAGACCACTTCAGGGTTTTCAATACAAAATTCAATTAACGCTAAATAAAAACACAGTGGCTTATTAGCTAACTTAACTTTTTTCTCAGGTATGACACTATTAGCTATTGATTTACTTTGCAAATCAATTAACAAAATAGGCGTAGTAGCAGGCTTAATTACTTCCCCAATTCCTTTATTTTCAAATTTTTTCGCTTGTTGTTCGCTATAACGCCACCAAATAACAATTATAAAAGCGATCAACATCGCGCCAATTACCACACCAACATCTGCCCTATGAAAGCTTCGGCTATTATTCACAAAAATAAGTTCTACACTGCGCTGTGGGGTCTCTAAAATTTGTTTAAAACTCAGTAAAGGTTTTGAGCCAGCCGATATATTTTCAATAGCATATAAATTAATTGCCGAACCTTTACCAAGTAAGCTATTCAGATCATTGATGTAATCGACCACCATCTCTTCACTACCCGCATGGCTAAAAAAAGAATCTGGTAAGTTTAGATAATTTAAATCTAATGCAATACGGTTTTTAACATCAGCGAGTAATAACGCCGATGATTGCTGGTACTGATAATAAGCAGATGAAAAATAAGCCCCTACAAGTACTATAAAAGTAAACAAAAATAACAATATAGACTTCAGCGCCTTGTATTTATTCATTATTGCTGCTCTTAGCTGTTTTATTCAGCGGCTCTGTAACCAAAGGTGATGCAGAGCTTGCTACTTTCATAGAGCCACACTGCCAATAGGCCTCTACCTCATTAAAATAAAGAGACTTTTGCTTTTTAGCTAATGCTTTAAGCTCACCCTGCACTGCACACAGTAGGTCTGTATTTTCGTCCTGCATTTTTAAATACCAACGACTTCCACTTATATTATCACTAATAGCTGTAATATAATTTTTTGAAAATTGTTGTTGATCAGACTCTTGCCAATAAGATGCGATAATATCGACCCTTCCCGCACTTAATAGTTCGCGTAACTCTTTATGCGAGCTTGCGTAAGTAACGGCTAAATTACCAACATTGATATCAAGATCTTTAAATAGCTGCTTAGGAAGGATATATCCAGAACGGCTAGTTGGGTAATCCAGTAAACCAATGCGCTTATCTAAAAAGTAAGACTTGGTCAGTTTTGGTTTTTCTTTAGCTGAGATAAAGAAAGCCGTATAAGTTGGGTAACCAACAACAGCTTGATAATTATAAGTGGATTCAGCCATAAAAACCGAAATCAAATTCTCTTTAGCTAAAATAAGATCAGCAATACCTTTACCTAAAAAATCAACTGTATCGGTTGTCTTATATCCCCAATAGGCAGCCACTTTGCCAAACTGCTTAGCAACCACGTCATTTTTGCACAAAGTATTGACGACATCATTGGCTATATTTTTTGATGGAGCATAAACCACTAACTGATTTTCATTTGTAATTGATACCGTACGACACTCGTGCGACGAAGTAATAAAGGCACGAGGAGTGGGTTGAGCCTCAATATTTAGCATTACACCTAAATAAGTAAACACCATTACAGATAGAAGCAAAAATGTAACAATTGAAAGTTTGTTTCTAAAAAAAACACTTAAATTCAAAATTAATACCCACTTAACCAGTCTAATAGCTATTTCAACAATTTTTATTACTTATTACAACTAGTAATTTTACCTATAACACTCAAGCTATTGTTTTTAAATAAATATGAATGAGAAATTATGAATCTTATTGACTCCTTCCTATTTGCCAAAAATATCAGGACAATTAGCAACTAAATAATACTAAGCATAAAATTAGGAATGATTCCAAATGTTGCAAAGACGTCTGAACTCACTAATCATTGTGGTGATGCTAACAATCAGTATTACCAGCAATAAAAGTTATGCATGGGGGCAGAATGGTCACCGCATCATTGCTAAAATTGCTGAGCAGCACTTAACACTAAAAACAAAAAAAGCCTTAATCCCCCTACTTGAAAGTGAATCTTTACCACAAATATCAACTTGGCCTGATGAAATGCGATCTGACCCTGCTAATTTTTGGCAAAAGAAATCATCCCGTTGGCATTATATAAACTTTGAGCCTAGCACTTCACCTAGTACCTTCCTTGATTCTTCAGATAACCAACATACTCACACTAAAGACACCGTAAGTAATATTTTACAAGGCATGCAATACGCAATTGCAACGCTAAAAAAAGTGGATAGCAGTGCTGATGAAAAGCGTTTCGCATTGCGATTTTTAGTGCATTTAGTCGGTGATAGTCATCAACCATTTCATGCCGGACGAGGCGAAGACCGCGGTGGTAATAGGATTGAGATCAATTACTTCGGTGAAAAATCCAATCTGCATAGCCTGTGGGACACTAAAATAATAGAAAGTAAAAACCTATCATATACAGAATTTGCAGATTTTATAAATACAGATAACGCCAGCTTAATAGCAGAGTACCTTAAAAGCACACCACAAGGCTGGCTGATCGAATCGCATCATATAGCTGAATCAATCTATAAAAAAAATGTAACAGACATAGATTACAATTATCTCTATACCAATTTACCAATAATAAAAACTCGCCTACAACAAGGTGGAATTAGACTCGCTGGTTTATTAAATATGTTATTTGATGAGTCAGCACAACCGTTAGTCAGTGCACTAAAGATGCAAACTAACAATCATATTAAATACTAAACAACCTTTAACACGGGAAACAACATAATGAATAAGCTTCGTCTTTCGAAATTAACTGGGGCAGTTATTCTAGCCTTAGGTGTTTCAACAAGCGTAATGGCTGCTGATACCTCGTCTGCAATGCGTGGTAAAATTACGACACCTTCTGGTGCAAACGCTGCCAACGTTAAAATTAAAGTAATCCACCAACCTACAGGCACAGTAAGTGAATTAACCACGAATGAAAGTGGTACTTTTATTGCCAACGGTTTACGTGTTGGTGGCCCTTATACTGTGTTAATTGATTCTGACACACATAATGATGCTATGGTTGAGAATATTTACCTAGAACTGGGTGACACTTACCGTTTACAAGAGCAACTCGGCTCGTTAGCGATGGAAAAAATTGAAGTTTCTGGTTATAAAATAGTACAACAGTCAGGTGGTTCTAGTAGTGTATTTGGTGAAGACACTATCAGCAATATGCCTAGCTTCAATCGCGATATTAAAGATATTGCGCGCTTAAATCCATTGGCGAGCATTAATGGTAGCGGCGAATTAACATTTGCAGGTAACAACCCGCGTACTAACAGCTTAACGGTTGATGGCATTGGCCAAAACGATGATTTTGGTCTTAACTATGGAGGCTACCCTACAGCCCAACCTCCTGTTGCTCTTGACGCAATTGAGCAAATCTCTGTTGATGTATCGCCTTTTTCGGCATCTAAAGGTAACTTTGGTGGTGGCACAATCAACGCCGTAACAAAATCTGGTACTAATGAGTTTAAGTTCTCAGGCTTTTACGAAATTTCAACACCTGATATGGCAGGCGACGTAGACAGTATTTCACAAGTTTATGCTGATGGTAGCCCAGTCCTTGATGAAGATGGCCACAGAACTTACAGTGTTTCGCAAGTTGAACCTATCCAATCTGAAGAGCGTTTTGGTTTTAATGTAGGCGGTCCACTCATCGAGGATAAGTTATTTTATTTTGTTAACTACAATAGCTGGAAAAGTGAGCTTGACTTAGACTATGGTTTTGAAGGCTCAGGTGCTGCCAACGAGTATAATGTATCACAAGAGCAATATAATGCCTTTTTATCAACGCTTGACTCAGTTTATGGCATGCAAGACTCGCTTGGTGGCGACCCTGAAGATACCAATGAGACTTTACTTGTAAAACTAAGCTGGAATGTAAATGACGATCATCGCTTAGATTTTACATACCAATGGCAAGACGACCAAGATGAGCATAACTTTGGTACTGGTGGCGACACAGTTTCTATGGCATCAAACCGTTATACTTACGCAACTAAGTTTAATAACTTTTCTACTAAGTTATATTCAGACTGGAATGAGAACTTTTCAAGTGAAATTGGTATTGCCTATAAAGACGTTACATCTAACAGCGTAACTAACTCTTCTATTGGTAGTGTAAAAGTTGAAGAGTACTATAGAGGTCCTGCTTATCAGTTTGGTACTGATCAATATCGCCATGCGAATGAATCATCAACTGAAAACCTAACGCTTACTTTCGATGGTACTTACTTATTAGAGGAACATGAACTTGAGTTTGGTATTAAGTATGAGTCACTAAATCTCTATAACTTATTTGCTGCTAACTCACTAGGTTCTTGGGAATTTGATAGCTTAGATGGGTTTGCAAATCGTGAAGTGGGTAACTACGACGGTGAATATGACTTTACTTACAGCAATGCTTACACCAATAACTCTGATGACACAGCATATGATGCAACACGTAGCCAGCTTGCAATCTACATTGAAGATACGTTCTACATTGGCGATGATTTAGAAGTTAATGCCGGCCTTCGTTATGAACGTCTAGCATCTGATGACAAACCAACTTTTAATGAAAACTTCTACAATACGTATGGTTTCAGTAATCAAGAAAACCTTGACGGATTAGATATCATTCTTCCACGTGTTGGCTTCAAATATTACGCAACTGAAGCATTGACTATTAGCGGTGGTATTGGTCGCTTCCAAGGTGGTATCCCAAATGTTTGGTATAATAACTCATACCAAAAAGACGGTATAACTTTAGTTGACGCACCTGCAAGTGTTATAGATGGTTATTATGCTAATAACCCAGCCGACATCACGCAAGTACCAGGTGTAATTCAAGACTCGTTAGTAAAAGGCGCTGGTAGTACAAACTACATTGATCCTAACTTTGAGTTACCATCAAGCATTCGTACCCAAGTTGGTTTTGAATATGATTTTGATTCAGAGCTTTTCGGTAATGGTTTTAAATGGCAAGCAGAGATTGCTTACCATAAAAAAGAAAATGAAGCGGTATGGCACAATACAGCTATTACCCCAGTTGGCACAACGGCTGATGGTGAGCGTGTAATTAACGAAAGTATTTACACTGGTGATTTGCAAGATAACTTTGATATTGCTATGACTAACTCATCTGAAGATGGTCGTTCAGTAATCTTCTCAACTGCGCTTGCTAAAGAATGGGATAACGGTCTGTATATATCTACAAGCTATGCACACCAAGACATCACAGAAGCTTCATCAGGTTCATCTTCACAAGCACAAAGTAACTACCTTTACAACGTGACTAAAAATCGTAATGAAGATTTAGCACAACGTGGGTCTTATGAAGTTGAACATAGCTTTAAAATAAACGTCAGTTACCACACTGAGTTCTTTGCGGGCTACAACACTAAATTTGATGTTTATTTTGAGCGTCGTTCAGGCCGTCCGTTTAGCTATACAATGGGTATGCATAACGATGGTGACCTAGGTGATACTCGTGACTTTCATTCAAGCTCTGCATACTTAGCGTACATCCCTACAGGTGCTGATGATCCAAATGTAAATTGGGCTGAATCAGATATGTCTTGGGCTGAACTTGAAACATTACTTAACCGCGCAGGAATCTCTGAGCGCGGTGAAATTCTCGATCGTAATACTGGGACTCAGCCTTGGGTTACCACCATGGATATTAGCGTTAAACAAGAAATTCCTGGGTTTGCTAAAGGTCACAGTGGTGAAGTTTATTTCATGATTGATAACTTTGCTAACTTACTTAATAGTGATTGGGGTGTTGAAAAGCGTCTTGGCTATACAGAGCAAGCCCTTTATGATTTCACAGGCTTAGATGATGAAGGTCGTTATTTAATCGAAGCTAAGTACAACGGCTCTGACGTTCGTAACTATAGCGAAATTGATACTGCAGCATCTGCTTGGCAAGCTAAAATTGGTGTTAGCTACAGATTCTAAAGCTAATATAATGCTACCTATACTAAAAACCCGTTTTTAAACGGGTTTTTTTATAGCTGTAATTCCATTTTTCATTATATTGTCACAATTAATTATTAAAATTTCGCATAGTTCAATTAAAACTCGATAAATAAGTATTTTGTTCTAAACTATTTTTATTACAAAATTATATACATTGTAATTTTTTTGTAATGAAAAGACAGGTATAATTAACTTGTTTGGATAATCCAAATTAATACTAAAAAAACATAATACCTTACACGGGAAAAACATAATGAAAATTCAATTGCGCAAAACAACCCTTTCACTTGCTATTGCAGCTTGTGTTGGCGCTAGTGGTGCTGCTTTTGCAAATGAAACTGCATCATCTGTAAAAGGTCAAATCACAGGTCCTAGTGGCAACCCTGCTACAGGCACCGAAATTACTATTATCCACTTACCATCAGGTTCAACGAAAACAACAACAGTAAATGAACAAGGTAACTTTTCTTCAAAAGGTTTACGCGTTGGTGGTCCTTATAAAATCATTGTAGACTCTGACCAGTACGAAGATACTCAGCTTAATGACGTTTACCTAACACTTGGTCAAACCTACCCTGTAACTGTTGCACTTAGCACACAGCAAATGGAGCAGATTGTAGTAAGTGGGGCTCCAATAAGTGCTCAATCAGGTAGCACAGGCCCTGCTTCTCACTTCACATTAGAAGATCTAGAAAGCAAGCCAGCTATAAATCGTGATCTTAAAGATATTATTCGTGCCGACCCACGTATTTATATCGATGAAACAAATGCAGGTGCAATTAACTGTGGTGGTGGTAACCCGCGCTTTAACAGCTTAACTGTTGACGGTATGCGTATGAACGATAACTTCGGTTTGAATTCAAGCGGTTACCCAACAGAAAGAATGCCATTCTCTTTCGATTCTATTGCGCAAGTAGCCGTTGAACTTGCCCCATTTGACGTGCAATACGGCGGCTTTACTTCTTGTAATATTAACGCTGTAACCAAATCTGGCACAAATGAAATCACCGGTGGATTTTTCTACGACTATACAAATGACTCAATGTCTGGTGATTCAATTGAAGGCACAAAACAAGACTTAGGTAATTACTCTGAAAAACGCTATGGCTTTAACGTAGGCCTACCGCTAATTGAAGATAAATTATTCTTATTCACTTCATATGAAAAGCTTGAAGGCGCAGAGATATTTAACTATACCCCTTTTGCGAATGGTCGTATTGATCAAGCAACTATTGACCAAGTAACGCAAATTGCGATTAATAATTACAACTATGACCCTGGTACTATGGTGCCAAGCATGCCAGTTGAAGATGAAAAAATCTTAGTGAAATTAGATTGGAACATCAATGAAGATCACCGTGCAAGTTTTGTTTATAATTATAATGATGGCTTTAGCCTATCTCAATCAGATGCCGACTCAAATGAGATTGCACTATCGAATCATTTTTATGAGCGTGGCGCTGAACTACAATCTTATGTGGCATCAGTTTATTCAGATTGGACAGATGACTTTTCAACTGAAGTACGAGTAGGTTATTCAAAATTAGATAACCGTCAAAACTCACTTGATACAGCCTCAGGTTTTGGTGAGTTCAGAGTAGACACAGGTGACATTGATATTTATATGGGTCCAGATGACTCTCGCCAAGCAAACGTTCTTAACTATGATAATTTATCGCTAAAACTAGCGGGTACTTACTATCTAGAGGACCACGAAATATCATTTGGATATGAACGTGAAGAACTCGATGTTTTCAATTTATTTGTACAACACACTGAAGGTGAATACCGCTTCAGCTCAATTGAAGACTTTGAAAACGGGATTGCCAAAGTTTACTATGGTAATGCTGCCAGCCAAAACCCTAATGACGCTGCGGGCGAGTTCTCTTATGCATTAAATACCTTATATGCTCAAGACAAATATGAGTTAATCGACTACGATATTACGATCACCGCAGGTCTTCGTTACGATTGGTATACAAGTGATGATACTCCTACCTATAATCAAAATTTTGAAGACCGTTATCTTTATTCAAATAGTCAAAACCTTGATGGTGTAGATTTACTACAACCACGTTTAGGCATTAACTGGATTTACAACGATCAACTAGAATTACGCGGTGGTATCGGCTTATATTCAGGCGGTAACCCAAATGTATGGATATCAAACAGCTATTCAAATGATGGTGTACGTAACATCCAAGTAGACCAAAGTGACCTGCAAATCCTTGGCCCTGATGCTGTAGCCTTTAATGGCACAGGTCAGCCTGGATATGATATTCCACAAGATTTATTTGATGCTGTTGGTCAAGGTGGTGCAGATGCCGACGTAAATGTAACTGATCCTGACTTTGAAATTCCATCAGAATGGAAATTTTCTTTAGGTGGTACTTACATCACCGAAACAGATTATGTGTTTAATATTGATTACCTTTACACTGATAAGCAAGATTCAGCGATATTTAAAAATATTTCATACGATCAAACAGGTACTGCACCGGATGGACGTCCTATTTATAATGGAGGATCGGACTTCTTATTAACCAATGTTGAAGGTGATGATGCTTACTCGCACGTACTTTCTCTAGCAATGAATAAATCTTTTGATAACGGCATAGATTTAGCTCTGTCATATGCATACACAGTGTCAAAAGATGTTAGCCCAATGACCAGCTCGGTGGCATTTTCTAACTATCATTACGTTGCAGTATCTGACTCAGAAAACCCAGGTGTTGCTACATCAAATTACGAAATTCCACACCGTTTCACTATGTCACTAGGGTATAGCCATGAACTATTTGATGGTTATGAAACTAAGTTCAATTTATTCGGCCAAGCACAACAAACATCACCTTATTCTTACGGGTTTGATAATAGCACCTATGATCTGGGTTATAATGACGCTGCTCGACAGCTACTATATGTACCAACATTAGATGACTCAAAAGTCGTATATGGTGCTGATTTTGATCAAGCAGCCTTTAATGAATGGGTTGAAAGTGAAGGTCTAACACGCGGTAAAATTAACAGCCGTAACAGTATTGATGGTGACTGGTGGGTTACGTTTGACTTTAAAGTTGAGCAAGAGTTTATGGGCTTTGGCGATGGCCAAAAAGGCTCAGCTTACTTTGTTATCAAAAACATCGGTAACATGTTGAATGACGACTGGGGCGTTCTTAAAAGCGGTAGTTCATTACAAAGTGCCGTAACGACAGAAATTGTTAATGGTCAATATGTTTATACCAACTTTAATGACCCTGTAGGCGCAAGCGTAGATGTTAAGCCATCACTTTGGGAGATGCGTGTTGGTGTTAAATACACATTCTAATTTGCTAATCTAATTTAACAAATTAAAGTAACTTTAAAGCCCATCATGTTGATGGGCTTTTTGTTTTACTCGTTTAATTTACCATTTAACTTATCTAAGCAACTAAGCAGTGTCTGATACTCATTTTGATTTAAAGCCGCTAGGATATGTTTCTCCCATGCTAAAGCCGCAGGCGCTAACTGCTGATACAAACTCATCCCTTGTTCACTTAACTTTAATAGACTTGCTCGCTTGTCATTAGGGTCAACTAAACTAACTATATAGTGCTTTTCAATTAGAGCTTTAATTGCTCGTGATACTGTAGATTTATCCATTGACGCTTGCTCACACAAGGCTTTAGCGTGGCTTTGGCCATACTGGGCTAAGTTAAATAATATCCGCCACTGCGCAGTGGTTAAATTACTCTTATGTTGATACACATGGGAAAAATCTTCGCTCATTTTAGTCGCTAAATTGACTAAGCGGTAAGGTAAAAAAGTTTCCAGATCCAATGCCATAGTTTTTTCTCTATTAAATTATTACATCCGTCTAATGCTGTACGAAAATATTTACACTAGTAAGATAGCTTACGTTTGAAGTTACTCTCACTTGAGAGTATCTTACAGTAAAACACAAAGGAGTCGAGTGATGACCAGTGAATTAAAATACATGACCGGGTTTGGCAATGAGTTTGAAACCGAAGCACTACCTGGTGCATTACCTATCGGCCAATTCAGTCCGCAAAAAGTGAAATACGAGTTATACACAGAACAATTTAGTACCACTGCTTTTACTGCGCCGCGCTCAGATAACCGTCGCTCGTGGATGTATCGTATTCGCCCGTCCGTTGTACAAGGAGATTATAGCCCTATTGATAACGGTTTAATTCGCACCGCACCAATCACTGAAATACCTACGCCACCAGCGATGCTTCGTTGGAACCCAATAGATATTCCTACCGCACCAACAGACTTTATTGATGGTTTAGTGACGATAGCTGCCAATGGTAATGCAAATGGTCAAACTGGTATTGGTATTCACGTATATGTAGCTAACAAATCAATGAGCGAGCGTTATTTTTATAACGCCGATGGCGAAATGTTATTCGTGCCACAACTAGGCGAGTTATTAATTAAAACCGAATGCGGCAATCTCACGATTAAAGCGGGTGAAATTGCGGTGATCCCACGCGGCCTTAAATTTCAGGTGATATTGCTTACCAAGAACACCAGAGGGTATATTTGTGAAAACTATGGCCATAATTTTGTACTGCCTGAACGCGGCCCTGTCGGTGCTAACGGCTACGCTAACGACCGTGACTTTCATTATCCGGTTGCTGCCTTTGAAGATAAACAAGGTAAGTTTGAACTAGTTGCTAAATTTAACGGTAATATGTTTCGTTGTGATATTAGCCACTCCCCGCTTGATGTAGTCGCTTGGACAGGCAATAGCGCGCCCTATAAGTATAACTTATCCCGCTTTAATGTAATAAATACGGTAAGCTTTGATCACCCTGATCCATCTATTTTTACCGTATTGACTTCCCCGTCGAGTACAGAAGGTGTCGCTAATATTGATTTTGCTATTTTCCCACCACGCTGGATGGTGGCAGAAAATACCTTCCGCCCGCCTTATTATCATCGCAATGTTATGAGTGAGTTTATGGGCTTAATTGAAGGGGTGTACGACGCCAAAGAAGACGGCTTTGTACCTGGCGGTATGAGCTTGCATAATTGTATGTCGCCACATGGACCTGAGGCTGATGTATTTGAAAAAGCCTCAAATGCAGAACTTGAGCCACAACGGTACGACAACACCTTAGCCTTTATGTTTGAGTCTCGCTATATTATTTCACCAACTAAATACGCCCTAGAAGGCAAGGAGCGCCAACCTAACTATACTGATTGCTGGCGCACTATTAAAAAACATTTTACTGAGGATTTAACATGAAGCTTTATACTTATTTTCGCTCATCAGCCGCTTACCGCGTTCGTATCGCACTTAATTTAAAAGCTATTGAGCATGAGTTAATCACAGTAAACTTATTAAAATCAGAGCATCAGAGTGAGCAGTACTTATCTAAGAATCTACATGGTTTATTGCCTACTATTGAAACAGAGCAAGGTATGCTAGCCCAATCAATGGCTATCTTAGAATATCTTGAAGAGGCGTACCCAGATACACCATTACTAGTTGGAAGCGCATGGCAAAAGGCACACATTCGTAGCTTTTGTCATGCCATAGCTTGTGATATCCACCCGGTTGATAACCTGCGAGTACTAAAGTATTTAAGTAATGAGCTCGCTGTTGGTGATGAAGCTAAGAATACGTGGTATCGCCATTGGGTTGAACTGGGATTCGAAAAGCTAGAACAACAAATTGATGCAAATAACACTTATTGTTTTGGTGATACAATAACCCTTGCTGATGTTTGTTTAGCGCCACAAGTATTTAACGCTTATCGTTTTAAGGTTGATATGACTGCTTACCCTAAAATAGCAGCCATCTATGAGCGTTGTAATAAATTAGCTGCATTTAGTGATGCCGCACCACAAAACCAGCCGGATGCGACATAATTTATTAACGACCCAGTGCGCTGTGCAGTACACTGATATGTTCAATTAAATCTAAGCCCAGATCAGTTAAATAGCCGCCATCTGGGCTATCTATAATGCCTTTATCAAATAACCTCTGTGCAGCATTTTTTAAACTTTCATCAGCATCTGCGTGCAACTTAATACCTTGCATTTTACTGCTACGAGGAAATTTAGCTAACAGTGTAAATTCGTCAATCATAGTTTGCTTAAATTGCATGTGTTCACCTTGTTTTTAGAAAAGCTTTAAAAAATTATTTATTTTGTTAATTTTTTACCAAATCAGTCTAAAGCCCAAAACAACTGATTTTAATACATTTAATTGCAATTGAGCCTAGTATTTTTTGGTTACTCGGGTATAAGCTTAGTGTAGTTATTTTTTAATGCAAAGGCTTAACATGCGGAATTTAATAATTTTAGGCGTTTGTTTTTCAGGCTTAATTTACTCATCTAATAGTTTTAGCAATAATCAAAGATCCACTCTCTATTCAGATGCCAGTAACAAGCTTACTAACTAGAACGTTTGTTGGTATGAAGATAAGCGTTACAGTCAAGACGCGATTATTTTAATGGCAGATGCACAAATTATTTGTAGTGCAAAAAATCTTAATCATAATAAAAGTGAGCTAAGTTGGCCTATGTTAAGCGAGCAAGGTGAGATTATTTACCCAAAGGCGGCCAAAACTATTCGGGTTAACTGATTGGTATCAATATCTAGTTAGGCTACAATAACGACGTCTTTTATAACGTTACAGTGAATTATGAACCAGCAACCAAACAACCCGTTACATGGGGTAAAACTTGAAACCATTTTAGTTGAACTTGAACATAAGCTTGGCTGGACAACAATGGGAAAAGAAGTCGACATTCGCTGTTTCACTCACGACCCGAGCGTAAAGTCGAGCCTTAAGTTTCTGCGTAAAACCCCCTGGGCTCGCGATAAAGTAGAGCAGCTTTACTTAAATACGTTTCATACCGACCCAGAACCAAATGGCTTTGTTTGGCCTAGTATAAAAAAGTAGTTAGCTGCAGTTTGCCTGCTAAAATTTAGATTACTTCAGCACTAACTACATTAAGCGATGCTGGTACGATTTCAATTATCAGCTTTTCAGTTTCTCTTGTCTCGCCATCAAGTACATATTTAATAGGCTCCTCGGCGGTTATCTCGACTTTTTTAGCGTTGGTGTGATGTGAGTTTATCGCTAAATGTGTTTGCGTCATGCTGCTAAAGACAAGCTCAGCAATACTTAATGGATTAGTTGAGGCGTCTTTCCCTGGCGTTAACCAATTTACATCAAGTAAACCATCATTATGATCTGGCTGTCCGCCGCCTTGCGCTAATAAGGTGGTAAACGGGGCTGCATTAGCAACGATCAGGCTATTTGTATGAATTTCTTGAGGCTCAGCATCATCAAGTTTGACCATAAAACTTCGCGCTTTTCTCTCACCTAATGCCTGCCAAAACCCTTGCAAATAAGCAAATTGACCAGAAGTATTTTTAGCCTCTCGATCAGCTTTTTCAATCATTTGTTGCTCAAAGCCTATGCCCGCTAATAATAACATCAAATCGTCATTACAATACGCAGTATCAATGCGATTAGATTGTCCATCAATAATTAATTCACAAGCTTGCTCAACTGGAATAATTTTAGAGCTAAGACCCATTAAAACATGTGCCAATGCATTGGCGGTACCAAATGGGATGATACCCAATTTGCAGTTGGTGTTTACCACTACACTTGCCACCTCAGCAACCGTGCCGTCACCACCACAAGCAATGATCATATCAGGGTTTTCTTTCATCGCTTCTTTAGCAAGCGCAATCCCACTGCGCTCAGGCGTTGTGAGCATCACTTTTAGATTATAATAAGCCGATAAGCGCGCGATAATTAAATGTTCTTTTTGTTCCCACATTCTAGTCCCAGACACTGGGTTGACAATTAAGTAAGCCTTATTTTTAATCAATAACTCGCCCTTTTTATGGCGTCTTAATAAGTGCCCTAATTGACGCTTATTTAAGTTTGCAGTTTCACGGGTTTCTTTTATTTGTGCTAATACTTGGTGTGCATCTGCATCTTTATTTTTGCTTAACAAATAAGCAGCCATTACAAACACCGAGCGACCTCGCCCAAGCGCACAATGCACAATAACCCGGCGATCTTTTTTTACATGATGATCAATCCAGTTAATTGCTTGATTTAACTGAGATCGAGTAGGTACGCTGTGATCTAATACCGGAATATTCAAGTAATTAATATTCTCTTGAGTAGATGTCCATTCAAGTCCATCAAACTCACAGGTTACATCTAGAATAGCGGTGATCCCTTCTTCTTTAATTGTTTCTATATCTGATGGGAATAATCGACAGGCTAAAAATAAATGTTCGTTAATTTGTTGCAATGGCGGCACTTTGTCATGCTTACGCGACCAAGCATTATAAAGTTGCGCCCCTAATAAAAAAGGCACAAATGCCCAGCGTATATAAAAAGGAATAACTCCATTTTCACGTTTGCGAAAAATTTTCGCGATATCAAAAATGTATGCACCGCCCACAAGAGTTAACGATAAAGCAGTCCAATAAAAAAATAAGGAAAAATGAATTGATTGCACCTGTAAACCCGCAATCAAAAGTAAAAAAGCAAAGCTTAAATAGCTTACCGCAGCCCACATAGCCACTCCTTGTTATAATTTATTCGATTCAAACACAGTTTTATTAGCTTTAAGTATAGCTATTGCAATAAATACACCAATCATTATAAGCGTAGAAAACAACTAAAAAACTGTTTTTTAATAAAAATTAAAATAAAAATACCCTCTATGAAATAAATTTTAAGTCGTTGGGAGTTATTTACACTTATATATAGCAATTTTACCTAGTTTATCAAAGTTACAACTAATTACTTTTTATAATAACTAAATTAGTCACTTGCTAAGTAGTATAAAACTGCTAATCTTTTCACGGAAAAGAATTATTTATGCAAAGGTTTTCCATAATTTACTTACTTTATTTGCATCCAAATTAAGCCCTCGCACGTTTATTAACTAAGAAGAAAAAAGGAACTCTATGGACACTGATGAATTATTGCCTTTGCTAAGCGCGACAGCACAAGGCGACAAACGCGCTTTTGCGAAGCTATATGAGACAACCAGAGCGGTAAGTTATTTGCCATTAGTTTGAAAATGCTTACCAACAGAGCTCACGCTGAAGAAGCTTTGCAGGACGCATTTGTTAAAATATGGCATAACGCATCGGAGTATCAAGTTAATAAAGGCACCGTTATTTCATGGATGATCAGTATTGTTCGCTATCGTAGTTTAGACTCCTTACGTTATCATAAAGTACGCAAAGAGCAGTCTTTAGATGACGACGATCATGCGTATTCAGATACTCACGAATCACCTTTAGATATTGATTACGAAGATAAAAGCAAACTCGTAGATTGCATAGAGCAACTAGATGAACAGCAAAAACAAGCGATCCACTTAGCTTATTATAAAGGACTTACCCATAATGAGTTAGTTGATCATATTGAAACCCCGCTTGGCACAGTAAAAAGCTGGATCAGACGAGGCCTTCAACAGTTGCAGAGGTGCTTAGCATTATGAATTATGATAATCAACAACTTATCGATATGCTGGCCGCAGAGTATGTATTGGGGACTCTTAAAGGCTCAGCTAGAAAACGTTTTCAGCGCTTAATGCTTTCATCTACCCGTGTTCGCGAAGCAACTTGGGTATGGGAACAGCATTTAAATAATCTTGCCCGTTCGATTAAATCGGTACCACCTGACAACCACGTTTGGGATACTATTTCTCGTCGTATAAGCCATCAAGCAATACATGAACCGAATGTTATTACACCTAAAGCAAGTATTTGGCGAGTGTGGTCATTAATTGCAACAGCAGCCAGCATTATATTGGCCTTAATTATTTGGCAACCACAAGCCCCTATACAAGAGGCCAGTGGTCCTATAGCCCTATTTAAAGACGAAACTGAACAATCCTTATGGTTTATTAATGTTGATGAAAAGCAACTAACGGTGCGTGCTACTCAACAGCTAGTTGCTCGTAACGATAAGGATTATCAGCTCTGGATGATTTTAAAGGGCCAAGAGACGCCTATATCATTAGGTATTTTACCTAAAGATGGAGTTATTGAACTTAATAAGCACAGTCGTTTTAACGCACAAAGTATCGCATTGCTTGCGGTTAGTTTAGAGCCATTAGGTGGTTCACCCAATGGGTTACCTACCGAAGTACTTTACACCACAGAGCTGGTTATTCTATAAACCTAATAAAAAAGCCAATAATAATTTTGGCTTTTTTTATTTAACAAAATCAAAGGGAAAAATTAATATAAGTAAGGGCTACAAATTAATTTACTTTTTTATTATTTTTTTTGCATCCAATTAACATGTTAAGGCGTATTTAATAGTGACTTCAATCAAAACTAAAGGACCAAGTCATGAAAGCTCTAACTCCGTCAATATTAGCAGTTATAGTATGCAGTACCTTTGTTAGTGTTCCTAGTGTGGCATCAAGCCATCGTGAAGCACCAAATATTAGCCGCTTTCCAACTCTAGACTCTACCGACTTTTATGCATTTAATAGTTACGAAGAAGGCCGTGGTGATTATGTCACACTAATAGCCAACTACATTCCACTTCAAGATGGTTATGGTGGACCTAATTACTTTGCAATGGACCCAGATGCAACTTATAGCATTCACATCGACAATGATGGGGACGCCGTTGAAGATATTACTTTTGCGTTTAACTTTAAAAGTATGCTGCCTAACGACAACGAAGGCGTAGCCTTAACCGTTGGACCTGAAGATAATCAACGTACTGTTGCTGTACCACTAAAAAATATCGGTGGCGTTGCTGCAGGTGATGACTCAGCGGTCAACTTTAGCGAATCATATACTATGAGTATGATCACCGGGCCTATGCGCACAGGTAATAAAGCCGCGCTTACAAATAGCACTACAAGTACTAACGACTTTGGTAAACCACTTGACTATATCGGTGATAAAACATTTAGTTCAATGCAAGGATACAAAAGCTACGCAGACCAATTTGTTTACAATGTTAGTATTCCAGGCTGTGAAGGAATGGCAAAAGTGTTTGTTGGTCAACGTAAAGACCCATTTGTAGTAAACCTTGGAAAAACCTTTGATTTAGTAAATTATGTACCTGTTGAAGGCGATAGTGCCCCAGGTGCTGGTGATGGAGGTGGTTTTCCAGGGGGCATTACACAAGACTCTGAAAATGATGATCTAGCTGATAAAAACGTAACTGCGATAGCAGTTGAAGTACCTAAAACCTGTGTAACAGGTGAAGGGAATGGCACTATTGGTACATGGACAACAGCAAGTCTTCCACAGGCTCGTATTTTAAACCCAAATGCTAAGTTTGCTAAAAATGCGGTTAATGGTGGAGCGCTTACCCAAGTATCGCGTTTAGGTAATCCACTAGTAAATGAATTAGTTATCGGCTTAAAAGATAAAGATACCTTTTCAAGCTCACACCCTAAAGATGATGGTCAATTTATTGATTACGTAACTCATCCTTCACTTCCTGAATTATTAAATATTTTATTTAAAGATGCAGTGAATTCGACACTAGGTGCAAACATTGAAACACTAGCGCCCACTAACTTCCCACGTAATGACTTAGTTACTGCGTTTTTAACGGGATTCGAAGGAGTAAACCAATTAGCGACAGTAACGGGTGCTGAAATGCTACGTTTAAACACTGGTATTGCCGCTAAATCGCAGTCTGAGCAATCAGCATTTGGTGTTGCTGGTGATGACTTAGCTGGTTTCCCAAATGGTCGTCGTCCTGGTGATGACGTAGTTGATATTGCCCTGCGTGTAGTGATGGGTCGTTTATGTTATCCAGTGCCAGTAAATGGAACTGATACAGACCTTGGTCTATGTACTACTGATGACGCAAGCGTTGGTAATGTACCATTTACAGATGGCGCCCCTATTGATGCAAGCATGATGGATGTTAGCTTTCCATATCTTGCAACACCACTTGCAGGGTCTAAATAAGGAGCATAACAATGCGTAATTTTAAATTATCACATTATGCCATTCTCCTTGCAGCATTAGCATTAACAGCTTGTAGCGATGATGACAAAAAAAATGCAACACCAACAGCAACTGATGCAATGGTAACCACCCAAACAGAAGTCGCTATTACTGACATGCTTGACGGCTCTGATCCCGATGGCGATGACCTTACTTACTCACTCGCAACTGAGCCAATGTTAGGTATGGTTGTTGTTAACACTGACGGTAGTTATACCTACACGCCTAATGCAGAAGCAACAGGCACAGACAGCTTTAAGTTTGCAGTAAGTGATGGTGTAAACCCCCAAGTAACCGCCATGGTTAATATCACAATCGAAGCACTTCAAGTTGACTTTGCTGAATTTGGGCGCGCTGCATTTAATCAGCAAGCAACCGATGAACCATTGAGTATCAATGGTCGAGCATTTACTAACACCGATAACACAGGTGACTTTGATGGTTTGCTGAACGGTAATTAGGACTTAACTAATTCTTATATTTTAGGATATTAGCTTAGTGGGCCATGGATGGCTTTTTAAAAAGGATCTCACTAAATGTATTATAAATGTCTTTATTTTAGCAGTTTATTACTTTGTCATTCAGTATTAGCTGCCCCTACGACCCCGAAAGATAACGATATTATCGCCACATCAATGAATATACAAACAGCCCAGTTATCTGTTTCAGAACTTCATCAACTCGTAATAGCAAGCCAATATGTAGGTCAAACAGAAGTTCGCCAAGGCTTATTAAAAAACCAACTAAAAAAACTTTTTTCGCAATCTCCTTCGCCTCAAACTGGCTATCTTTACGCGCGAGTACTACAACGTGAGCACCAATTTGATGAAGCGCTAAGAATTACTGAGTCTGTACTTAATATGGATGATAGCCATATTAATACCCGCCTTTTACGAGCCAATATCTTAATGGTTAAAGGTGAATTTAACAAAGCAAAAAAACAGTGCTTAACACTTTTAGGAATAGCCGCAACAGAAATCGTGACCATCTGCACAACAGATGTGCTCAGCCAAAATGGTCAACTTGCACAAAGCTATCAAAGCCTAAAAAACAGTATTCCAATCAGTAAGCAAACATTAAATAGCCAACACCTGCTGGCAGAAATGGCTTTTAGGCTTAACAAGCCAAGCCAAGCACTATCACATATAAATAACGTTGAGTTAAATCAAGCCCCTGTTAGTTTGGTTGTTTTATGGGCTGATATTCAATTAGCTTTAGGCGCTGAGCAACTTATTTTAAGCACCCTCCCCAAATTAACGAACGATCCACTGAATTTAGAAGATGCGTTATTACTACGTTTAGCCATAGCGGAGAAAAATATTACCGATAAAAACGAATGGCAACAACGTATGTCCAAGCGTGTTGAACTTAGAGAATTACGCCAAGATACTTTCCACGCCAGCGACTTAGCTTTATATTATTTAAGTATTGATAAACAAACAGAAAAAGCACTTTATTGGGCAAACATAAACTGGCAACAAGCTAAACTCGATGCCGACAAACAACTACTAAGCCAAGCTAAAGAGGCATCACTATGAAAATACTCAAAGCCCTTATTGGCTGCAGCTTATTTTTTTGCTCCTTTGCCCAAGCCCACCAGCTAAGCACTGCTTACCTTACTTTAAATAGTTCAGATCAACAGCAATTCAATGGGGCATGGCAAGTTCCCGTTACTGACTTAGAACAAACGATAGCATTTGATTTAAATCAAGATGGGCAAATAGCATGGTACGAAATCAAAGCCAAAGGCATTGCAATTAACGAATATATACAAAGCCATATTAGCGCAGATATAAGCGGTGAAAGCTGCCCTTTAAAAAGCAGTAAAGCTATACAACTTGATAGCCACTTCAACCAACCTTATTTAGTGCTACCCATAAGCATAGATTGCCCAAATGAAGGCGCGCTGAGTCTTAATTACACCGTACTTTTTGACGTTGATGCTAATCATAAAGTTATTGTTACAGTGGATGATCAAACCCGCGTAATAAGTGCCACAAAAACCCAGCAAGTTTTTGATTTTACAACCTCAAGCTACCTTGAAACCTTTAACCAATATGTTTATCAAGGAGTTCTGCACATTTGGCTAGGTCTTGATCATATTTTATTTTTAATTGCCTTATTACTAACGTGTGTATTAATGCGTAAAAACAAAAAGTGGCAGGGTATTGATTCTAAAGTAGCTATTTTCAAACACACAGCATGGATTATCACCGCTTTTACCCTTGCCCACTCCATCACCTTAACAGCAACTGCAATGGATTTAGTTTCACCTAATAGCCGTTGGGTAGAGTTGGGTATTGCTATCTCGGTGTTGTTTGCAGCGCTTAATAATATTTGGCCGCTGATTGTACGTCTAGGCTGGGTAACCTTTGCCTTTGGTTTATTGCATGGTATGGGTTTTGCGAGCGTACTCGGCGAACTGGGTTTATCAAGTGATTACCAATTACTCAGTGTATTAGCGTTTAATTTAGGAGTGGAAATAGGCCAGCTGGCTATTTTAGTTGCTGCTCTGCCAATACTTATCCTAGCAAGAAACCATAACTGGTATCAAAAATGGGTGATGCCAGCGGGTTCAATAGTTATCGCGCTTATAGCAATAAAGTGGTCTATAGAGCGCATTTGATAGTTAAATATAGGTTACTCAAACGGCGTTAGTAGCGCTTCCATTGCTGGACGAAGTGCTATTAACAATGTTTTTTTATCAATATTAGAGTTAAGTATTTTTCGTAATACCAACCCTCCCATTAATGCAAACATCACTTCTATACGGCTGTTAATTTCAGCCGTATTTGCAGCTTTTATTGAGCTGCGCTCACCGATGAGTAAACTGCGCATTTTTTCTCGTGCATGCGTATCAGATTCACGCAGTAAAATTGCTACCTTTTCATTGCGAGCAGCTTCAGCTAGCATTTCTAAGTCAAGTCTTCCTTGATTCATATCAGTATGGCGCTCAACACCATGATCTAAACCATCTAATAACACAGACACTAAATCACCGGGCTGACTTTCAAACTGCTGAAAGATTGAAAACATTTCTTCCATATCACGTTCAATGATCGATTCAATAATTGCTTCTTTACTGGCAAAGTAATTATAAATATGACCCGCGCTCATACCTGCCGTTTTTGATATTTCTGCCATACCAGCCCCATGATAGCCTTTGCGTTTAAAGCAATTAGCAGCAGCACAAAGCACTTGTTCTCGTCGTGCTTGTGCTAACGTGGGATCTGTTTGTCTTTTAGCTTTTTCTGTCATATTTTCTTCATGTTTTTTCAAGGTAATCTCGAAAAGCGTAGCGCTTAACTTAATGTTTTATAAACATTAAGTTATCACTAGTCTACACGCTGTAAACTAGTGATATAAACTGCTATTGCGCTTGTTGCTCTGGCCTTTGCCAGCCACCGCCAACAGCTTTATACAAATTAATTTGGCTAGCAATATAAGCTTGCTTACCATTAATTAATTGCTGCCCAGCACTGACCCAATTACGCTGTGCATCGAGTACTTGCAAGTAACTATCTGCGCCTTTTTCAAACCGAGCTTGAGAAAGCATAAACGATACATGGTTACTATTATAAAGCTCTTCAAGTGCTGCTAGCTGCTGCATATAACCTTCCCTATCAGCCAAAGCATCCGACACTTCTTTAAAAGCTTTTTGGATAGTTTGCTCATAGGTTGTCAGGGTTATTTCTTGCTGTGCTTGCGCAACATCTAAATTAGCTTGATTGCGCCCCATATTAAAAATAGGTAGGTTAATTGAAGGGATAAAACTCCATGTTCCTGTGCCACTTGAGAACAAATTATCTAGTTCAGACGATGCAGTCCCCGCATTAGCCGTTAAACTAATACTTGGGAAGAATGCCGCTTTGGCTACACCAATATTAGCGTTCGCTGCTAAAAGTTGATACTCAGCCGCTTTTATATCTGGTCTTTGCTCTAATAATTGCGACGGCATGCCAACAGGCACTGTTGGAAACTTGAGTGCATCATTTATACCTTTTTCAGGCAATAAGTCAGCTGTTACTGTTTGGCCAACCAATAAGTCTAACGCATTTTTATCACGTTTTAATAATCGCTGATAATTAGCTATATCGACTTTGGCTGTGGCAACAGTACTTTGTACTTGTGCTAATGTCAGCTTAGACGCGGCACCAAGTGCATAGGTTTTCTCCATCAACTCCAGTGACTCTTGCTGACTACTGAGCGTTTCATTGGCAAGTGAAAGCAGCTCTTTATCTGCAGCATAATTAAGCCATGCATTTACCACCTCTGAGATTAAACTAATTTTTACACTCGTTTGCGCTTGTTCAGTGGCATACAGGGTTTGTAAAGCTTGATCAGATTGGTTACGGACTTTACCCCATAGATCAAGTTCATAAGCTGTCATACCTACCGTTGCTGAGTAACTTTCGTTAATACCTGCCCTGCCAGTTGATGACAAATCAGCGGGTAGACGCTGGCGAGTACCCGATGCTGAGAAATCTATCGACGGATATAGAGCAGAGTCTTCAATTTGATACAAAGCACGTACTTGCTGCACGTTAAGTGCAGCCAGTTTAATGTCTTTATTATGCATCAGTGTTTGCTTTATTAAGCTTTGCAGTTTGTTGTTAACAAAAAACTGCTGCCACTTTAAATCAGTGGCATTACCCTGCTCACTTTTAACAGCATAGTTATCTGGCACAGGCAGTTGAATGTCTTCAAGCTCTGGCGCCATCTGACACGCACTAAGTACCAAGGTACTTAGTGCTAAGCTTAAGGCTTTTAACTTCATTGTAATTTCTCCTGTTTAGCCGCTGCGTGCTTACCAGGGAATATGCGTTTAATTAACACAAAAAACAGTGGCACAAAAATAACAACAATTAGTGACGATGCAAGCGTCCCGCCTATTACTGAAATACCGAGTGCATTTTGCGCCCCTGAACCTGCACTCGATGCAAGAGCAAGCGGTAATACGCCACAAATAAAGGCCATTGAAGTCATTAATACAGGACGTAAACGTAATTTCACAGCAGCAATCGCAGCATCAACTAACTCCATGCCTTCATCCATTTTATGTAGCGCGAATTCAACAACTAAAATAGCATTTTTGGAAGACAGCCCAATGGTCGTTAATAAACCAACTTGTAGATAAATATCGTTTGATAAGCCCCCCATAAATGCAGCCATCGAAGCACCAAATATACCCAGCGGTACAATCATCATAACCGCCGCAGGTACTGACCAGCTTTCATAAAGTGCCGCTAAACATAAAAATACGATTAATAGCGACAGTGCATATAACATTGGAGCTTGACCGCCACTTAAGCGCTCTTCGTACGAGATCCCCGTCCACTCAAAAGCAATACCAGCGGGTAGCTGTTTAATCAGCTTCTCCATTTCATCCATGGCTTGGCCGGTACTGTATCCTGGCGCAGCCGTACCTTGAATTTCCATTGCTGAAAAACCGTTGTAACGTTCAAGGCGTGGTGATCCATAAGCCCAGTAAGATTGCGCGAATGCAGTAAATGGCACCATATCGCCGCTACTATTACGCACGTACCATTTGTCTAAATCTTCAGGGGCCATACGAGACTCTGAGGCACCTTGTAAATAGACTTTTTTCACACGACCACGGTCAATGAAGTCATTCACATAACTACCACCCCAAGCCGTTGAGAGCGTGCTATTTATATCAGCCTGCTTTAGACCAAGCGCTTCAGCTTTTGCAAGATCAATATCTAGCTTAAGTTCTGGCTTATCTTCTTGGCCATTAGGACGAACTCCGGTAAGTATTGGGCTCTTTGATGCCATACCTAACAGCATATTACGTGCTTCTAGTAATTTTTCATGGCCAAGACCCGTCCTATCTTGTAAGAACATAGTGAAACCGTTAGCTGTACCAAGCTCCACTACGGCAGGTGGTGGGAAAGCAAATACAAATGCTTCTTTTATCGTTGAAAAATATCCCATCGCTTTACCTGCAATAGCACTTACAGATAAATCATCACGTTGGCGCTCATCCCAGTGTTTTAAGCCCACAAAACCAATTGCTGCATTTTGCCCAGAACCTGCAAAGCTAAAGCCTGTAACACTAAACACTGAACGCACGGCTTCAGATTGATCTTCTAAATAGTGCTTTTCCATTTTCTCAACCACTTTTAAAGTTTGCTCTGTGGTTGAACCTGCAGGCAGGCTTACTTGATTAAACAAAATCCCTTGGTCTTCATCTGGTAAAAAGCCTGACGGTAGCTGTGAAAAGATAAACACCATACCGCCAACAATCAAACCATAACAAAGTAAATAACGCTTACTGTTTTTTATCATTCGGCTCACAAGGCCTTGCGCACCACTATTGGTTTTCTCAAAGCCGCGATTAAAGCCCATAAAGAAACGCCCAAATAGCGATTTATCATTATGTACATGGCTTGGCTTTAACATCGTTGCACAAAGTGCAGGTGTTAAAATAAGTGCCACTAGTACTGATAAACTCATCGCCGTAACTAAGGTTATTGAGAACTGACGATAAATAACCCCGGTAGACCCTGCAAAAAACGCCATGGGTATAAATACCGCAGACAGTACCATCGCTATACCGACTAACGCGCCTTTAATTTCATCCATTGATTTACGCGTGGCTTCAAGTGGGGAGAGTTTTTCTTCGGTCATCACCCGTTCTACGTTTTCAACCACCACAATGGCATCATCAACGAGTAAGCCTATTGCTAATACCATCGCAAACATGGTCAAAGTATTAATTGAGTAGCCCAAAACTTGTAGCACTGCAAACGTACCAAGTAGTACAACAGGCACCGCGATGGTCGGAATTAATGTCGCACGGAAGTTCTGTAAAAACAAATACATAACTAAGAAAACCAAAACTACGGCTTCAATTAGTGTGCTAACTACTTTTTCAATTGATAAAGTTACAAACGGAGTCGTATCGTAAGGAACGACCGTCGCTAACCCTTCAGGGTAAAAAGGTTCTAACTCAGCTAGCGCCGCCTTTACACCTTCCGCGGTATCAAGAGCATTTGCACCACTGGCAAGTTTAACCCCAAGACCTGCAGCAGGCTTACCATTAAAGCGCGCAACTACACTATAGCTTTCACCGCCTAGCTCTACTTTTGCTACATCATCAAGGCGAACCACTGAGCCATCGTTATTGGTTTTAACAAAGATATCTCTAAACTGATCAGGTGTTTGTAAACGGCTTTGCGCCGTTACAGTCGCATTAAGCTGTTGGCCAGAAACAGCTGGTAATGCACCAAGCTGACCAGCTGAAACCTGTGCATTTTGAGCACTAATTGACGCGCTAATATCCGCAGGAGTCAGTTTATATTTTTGCAGCATGTCTGGCTTTAACCAAATACGCATAGCATATTGAGAACCAAACAACTGGACCTCACCCACGCCATCCACGCGCGATACAATATCTAATACATTTGAAGAAACATAATCACCGATATCGATGTTATTCATACTGCCATCTTCAGATGCAAAACCAACGACCATTAAAAAGTTAGGCGCTGATTTCGCAACAGCTACACCTTGGCGCTGAACTTCTTCTGGTAATAGTGGCGTTGCCAGTGCGAGCTTATTTTGTACTTGCACTTGGGCTATATCTGGATCTGTATCTGCATCAAAAGTCAAAGTGAGCGTTGCCGAACCATTTGATTCAGACGTTGACGACATGTACAACAAGCCATCTAAGCCTTTCATTTTTTGCTCAATAACTTGGGTAACCGTATCTTCTAATGTTTTAGCAGAAGCTCCCGGGTAGCTTGCTTGAATACTAATGGCCGGTGGTGCTATTGACGGGTACTGAGCAACAGGTAAACTTTTAATTGCAAGTATTCCCGCCAACATAACAATAATGGCCAATACCCATGCAAAAATGGGTCTGTCGATAAAAAATCGTGACATTAAATTGCTCCGTTATTGAGTTTTATCAGCTGATTCCGCAGGCACAGCTTTAACAGGTGCGCCCGGTGCTATTTTTTGTAAGCCTTCAACTATAAGCTGATCGCCATCATTTAAACCTTCGGTGATCAACCAATCTGAGCCCACTGTACGATCTGTTTTAAGTACACGTGCTTCAACTGTATTGTCTTTGCTAACGACCATAGCCGTTGGTTGGCCTTTAGTGTTGCGGCTCACTCCTCGCTGCGGCGCTAAAATAGCATTAGCTTTTACACCTTCCACAATTACCGCTCTTACATACATACCTGGCAGTAATAGTTTTTCAGGATTAGGGAACTCCGCACGTAACGTTACCGAACCAGTACTTGGATCAACGGTCACTTCAGAAAACTGCAACGTACCTTTATGAGAATAAACAGAGCCATCTTCCATTTTTAATTCAACAACTGAGTGAACCTCAAGGTCTTTATCAAGCTCACCACTAGCAATAGCTTTTTTCAATCGTGTAAGTTCATTGCTTGATTGTGTTAAATCAACGTAGATAGGATCAAGCTGAGTAACGGTCGCTAAAGTGGTTGCTTGATTTGCGCTCACTAACGCCCCAGCAGTAACATTTGACTTACCAATTTGACCACTAATAGGCGACGACACTTTGCTGTAATTAAGATTAATTTGCGCCGTTTTAAGTTGTGCTTGGGCAGTCAGTAAATCAGCTTGCGCACTTTTGTAGCTGGCATCTGCTTCATCAAAGTCTTGTTGGCTTACAGCTTTAATTTTTAATAATTCATCATAACGCTCTGATTTTGCTTTCGCGTTTGCAATACTTGCTTGCGCTTTAGTAATAGCCGCTTTGCTGGTTGCCTCTTGCGCTTCAAAAGTTGATGGGTCTATTTGATATAAAGGCTGGCCTTTCTTAACTTGTGCCCCTTGAGTAAATAAACGCGATTGAATAATACCATTTACCTGAGGGCGAATTTCAGCGACTTGTGATGCAGCGACTCGACCGGGTAACTCTTTGGTTAATGTTAGTGGTTGGCTTTTTAATGTGACCACTCCTACTGGAGCGGCTTGTTTTTCTTGCTGACTTGGTGATGGACTTTTTTGATCACAACCAGATAAGACAACAGCACTGGCTAAAGCGGACACTGCAAAAAGAACGACGCGAGAACGCTGCATGTAAACTACCCTTAATTTAGAATGAACGATCATTCTAAGTTAAGTTTCTACATTTTCCAATACTAATTAAGAATTATTTTCATAAATTAATATAACTGCAAAATACCCCGCGCGTCTCAAAGACCAAGCTTAAAAAATGAGGATAAATAAGACGGTTCAAAGCCGTAAGTTAAGTAACTAATTTACAAACTTACGGCTACCTGAAGTATCTTAATTAATCTTAGCTATTTCAATACTTAAATTATCAACTAAACAGCCATGTTGATTACTATTAACACGATAAAAATGAGTATCTTTATCGCCAGACAAGGTTACAGAAAACTCGTCTTGCTGCGCAGCGGCTTGCGTTTCATTAGCTAAGCACATCGCTTGGGTTAAAGAACGCAATTTTGTATCAGTTAAAATATCCATAAACCGCTGCATCGGTAAGCTGGGTATATCAATATTAGGCAATGCATTTTCAACAGTTCGGCTATTAACTTTATAACCCTTTGCAGTTACATCAATAATGGTGCCGACAGGCCAATACGAATAATTAAATGCCGCTTCACTGTTAGGTTTATTTAAATGCACCACACCACTTTTGCCTATCACTGTCATCAATTGTGTATCGGCTGAATTAATTACAACTAACGCTGTGGTTTCATCAACACCGAAACCATGTTGCTGCTTAGTGGCCTCTAACAATATTGCCAGGCGGGCTGTACGGTCACGCTCGCTAAAATGAGTATCTAAAATCCCCATATCAAAGCTACCTAAACCGCCATTTGCGTGATAAGTCAACGAGTCGGCCGTTAAATCTTTACTACACTTGTCGCCACAGCGCTCACTTGATGCAGGTAACGCATGTGCGCCATCACGTATGGCTGATAAACTGGTACCATTAGTGAGCATAGCCACATTACCGTATTCGTTTTTACCACCACTTTGAATTGCCGTGCCGGCACTTGTACCGACTAATAATGCACGAGTGCGGATAGCATGAGTCCAAGGGTATGGCTTACCAGCGTCATCAAACATAACTTTACGCGCTAAACTTTGATCGCCGCCATTAATCATAATACCGGTTGCTGACTCAATCGTTTTAACTAAGTTATCAACGCCTTGCTCACACAGTGCAAGTTCAGCGTTAATACGATCAGGGTAAATGACTTGTCGATTAAATACATTCATCGATTGCTCACGAAGACTGGTTAAATTATCACACTGCCCTGTAGTTATCGCCTTTGCTAGTGCAGGGGTTAATGCCAACCAATTTGTATCGACCCCTTCAAAATCAAGTAAGCTTTCATAAAAGTCCGCAGATTCATAAGGATCACGACTTGAGGCTGTAATGGCAAGCATTGAAGGTTTTTTGGTATTAACTTTAACGGTTGCAGAAACAAAATCTAGAATATCGTTAGTGACGCTTTCTTTATTAATTTGGGTATTAACGACTTCTTTTATACGTTTTTGCTTATCATTGACAACTGAGATTTCAAGCGTATCAATTATAAAATTATATTCTTGGTCAGTTAACTTATTTAATAAAGCATTATTCAAATCTCGCCACGCCCATAAAATAGTCGCCTCATTGGTTTGCTCAGGATGATCACGGGCTATTTTTGATAAAATTTGCAGGGTTTGATCACGGTGACTTGCATTATCGTTTGGCCACTTTAATTTTAGTTGTCGTAATGCATCACTAGTTAATTGATATTGATTCGCTTTTTTTCCTGCAATTTGCTTCGTATCTTGGCAATTTTTGGCGCTCATACTAGAGCACGTAGTTAGTGCCCCGCCTACTAAAACCAAAGTTTGCTGCTTATCACTTGCAGATACCGTGGCTGAGTAGCAGGTTATTACCGCTAAAAGCGTAGCTAAAATAGCCATAAATCCACTTTTAACCGATTGTTCCTGAAATTTTTTCATAATATTATGCTCATGTAAAATAATGATAAATAGCTGCAGTCAGCCTTTATTCTTGCTATAAAAATAAGGAACTTTAAATCGCGAATAAGCTAGCACCCAAGTATTAGCTTTGTCAAAAGCCTTTTGAATTGGAATAATATTTAAAAACGTAACACCTCTTGCACATACTCTTCTAAGTGGCTAACGAGTCGCTATTCACATTCTTGTAAGGTAATCAATCAAGACTGTAATACCTAAGGTAATGCCGATATAGTGCTACTGGATGAATGACACACCTTCTGCTTAAAACATCGCTAAAGTAGCGGTACTCTTTCACTGGAAGGGGTAAACCTCTAGAAAAAATGCATTTGAATAAACAAGCATCTTACCCATAGCGACTTAAATCGCTAGTATGTGAAACTTCTAGCTTAGGATATTATTTTACTCACGGTCAAAATTTTTAGGACTAATCACTGCTCAACTCTTACTCTATCAGTTTCATAATGCATTTTCTCTGTAAATCCTTTAACTCTCACCTGCTTTTATAGCCTCAATTACCGTATACATACGCTTTGCAAGCGGCCTATTTCGGTGATGACACACATAAATATTTTCATTTATTGGGTTGGCTAAGTAATGTGTTTGTATAAGATCAGGCTTATTAAACGCACCAACCGCATACGCAGGTAAAACCGTAAAGCCTAACCCTAAACTTACCGGCTCCAGTATTAAACTTATTTGGTTAGAAAACCCTGTTTGCTTTATTTGATCTATATGTTCAAATTCAGGATAGTTTTCACTGAGCAATAACTGCACATGGTGTTTAGCATCGGGATGACCTATAAAGCCAAGCTCACACAACACATCCCACGAAGGCATTTTAATATTCGCAGGTGTTACCAATAATAAAGCCTCTTTACCTATTTTATGGCTACTTACTTCGCTTAGTGTGGGTGCTTGGGTTAAAAAGCCAATGTCGGCGCTATGGTTTGCAACCGCTTGCTCTACACTCAAGTTTGGTGCAAACCGGTAATCAATATTGAGCTCTTTATGCTTTGTTTGCAGTGCTAATAGTTGACTATAAAACTGTAAACCACAACTGCCTGGGGACTGTATTTTTACCATACCACTATAAGGTGAGTCGTCTTTTAATTGCTGTTCTAAAAACTGCCATTCTTTGAGTAATAAACTACCTTGTTGATAAAGGTTTTGCCCCTGTACGGTAAGCGAAAATTGCTTACCGTGTCTTTCAAGTAAGGCACAATTAACATGCTGTTCTAGCTTTTTAATATGTTGGCTTACACCTGATTGAGTCATATATAGCCGCTCAGCTGTTTGGGTAAAGTGATTTACTTCAACTAAAGTGCAAAACGTTTTTAACCATGTGGGATTTATCATTACAAAATGTACTCAAAATTATGATTAATCATAATTTTACTTAATCTTGCCTGATTCGTAAACTAACTCCATCAACTAGTCACAAGATAAAGAGGAACATTATTATGAGTCACACCTATCCACGCAGTTTTTCGCACATTGGTATTTCAGTACCTGATGTTGAAAAAGCCGTTAATTTTTATACAAAAGTTATGGGTTGGTACACGATTATGGAACCAACTTTAATCACTGAAGACAAAAGCCCAATTGGCGAAATGTGCACAGAGGTATTTGGTGAAAAATGGGAGAAATTCAAAATAGCGCACTTATCTACAGGTGATCGTATTGGTGTTGAAATATTTGAATTTAAAAATCAAGAAGATCCAAAAGATAACTTCGAGTACTGGAAAACTGGTATCTTCCGTTTCTGTGTTCAAGACCCCGATGTAGAAGGTTTAGCTGAGCGTATTGTTGAAGCTGGCGGTAAAAAACGTATGGAAGCACCACGTTACTATTACCCAGGTGAAAAACCGTACCGTATGATCTACATGGAAGACCCGTTTGGCAATATCATCGAAATTTACAGCCACAGCTACGAGCTTATTTACAGCGCAGGCGCATACTAAGCTAAGGCTTGCTCGCTAGCGTAGTAAGTATAAAAAATAAAATTGTACCTAATCTGACAGCTCCACGATCACTTTTACACAAGCGGTGTCGAACGCTTGATTTTAAACATTTTTGCGCTCAAATTTAAGGCAATTAAACCTTTAATTATGACTTTAAAATTATGCTTGTGTGCATAGTGAGCTCTAGTATTATTTATAATATTTAAGAAACGCATTATACAAGGCATCAGGAGTGTGCTTATCAAGGTTTTTGATAAAATCATAATAGGTTTTAAAATTTAAATAAAAAAGCAGCTAAATTTAGCTGCTTTTAATAATACTCCAGTATTACTTGTTCATTGCATTAATTAAAAAAGCTGAAATTTTAGCTCCCTCTCTAAGAGTTGTTTCGGAGCTTGATTGACCGACTAATGAGCTGTCAGTAAATGGGGCTATTTCCATCATATCAGCACCGGTAATTGGAAATTCATCCGCAAGTGCCACTAATATATCTAAAGCGTGTTGCGGTGTTAAGCCATTGCCTTCTGGCGTACCAGTGGCTGATGCAAATTCTTCATCAAGCGCGTCAATATCAAAACTGACATACAGCTCGTCCACATTATCAGCTTTAAGCTGAGCAATAGCCTCTGCGGCAATCGCCGATGCGCCGCGCTCAATAATTTCATGAGCCCAATGCTGCTTCACACCAAAGTTCGACTCCCAGTGTTCTTTTGGCTTTCCGCTTGAACGAATACCAAATTGAATAAGGTGATGCGGCGCAGGTAAATACTCTAAAATATGAGTACACCATGAGCCAAAGCATAAATCGATACCTAAACGTTCGACCAATAAATCGGTGTGGGCATCAAAGTGAATAATTGCCGTACGTTTACCTTGTTCGCGCTTTGCTTTTAAATATGACTTTGTCAGTGGGTAACTAATAGAGTGATCGCCACCCATGCCAAAAATACCTTTATCTGTAAAAGTAGCATAAAAGCTGTCACACACATCTTCTGTAATCGATAATGGACTTACGTAATAATCACTACTTGGATTGTCATACAAAGCCTTTTGACAGTTGCTAATAGTTGCTTGGTTTAAATATTTGTCATGGAGTAAATGTGGGATAACACGTACATCACCTAAATCGAACGATTTTGCTTGTGGCTGTTGATCGATCAGAGTTGAGCGTAAAAATAACGGCCCCCAGTTAGCGCCACGTAAAATACCCCCACCGCAATCGGAGCTAATACCTAACATGACAGCTTTATGTTCACTTTGGTTTAATGTGCCTAACGAATCACGCCATAAACTGTCAACGTTATCTTCTTGTCCATATAGTTTATTGCGCAGTGCAGCTTTACGTTCTTTTGCAGTATTAACCGTAAAAACACCATCCCCTGGTGGGCATAAACAATGCTCTACTTTAGATTTAAATGCTTGCCATTGCGTGCTCATACTTATTCCTTACCTGTTATTTTTGCGTAGTTATGCAAAAACCTCGTTAACTAAAATATTTCGTATAAACTTGCTATGTTATTTTTTTAAGACCCTTTTTAAGGTTTAATAAAGTAACTAAGTTTCAAATAAAAAAATAAAAATTATTTTATAACAATGAATTACGAAAAAATAAAAACGAGATAAAAACTTAACTTTATTACATATTAAATAGATATAGAGTCTACTGGTGTAAGTCAACCATCCCAAAAAGAAGGCATTGTAATGGCTTGCTTGAATATTCATAGATGGTGAATAAAGTTTAAATGGGTTACGGACATCCGTCCTGTACAGGAAATTTGATAATAGTAATGATGTTAAACTAACATAATTATATGATCTAAAAAGGCAACACTATGGAAAAGGTATTTCACTTAGGGCTTACCCGTGACGACTTACAAGCTGCAACACTTGCTATTGTGCCAGGCGACCCCGACAGAGCTGAGCGCATTTCTACTTTCCTTGAAAACCCTATATGCCTTGCCAAGACTCGCGAATTCCATGTTTATTTAGGCAAACTTAATGGTGCAAGCGTAGTGGTATGTTCAACCGGTATTGGTGGCCCGTCAACGTCTATTGCCGTGGAAGAGCTCGCCCAGCTTGGAGTCACTACATTTTTGCGCATTGGCACAACGGGCGCGATTCAACCACATATAAATGAAGGTGATATTTTAATTAGCCAAGCCTCCGTTCGTTTAGATGGTGCCAGCCAACATTTTGCGCCACTTAATTATCCAGCAGTTTCTGACTTTTTTGCTACCCAAGCAATGGTTAATGCATGTGATAACTTAAATATTGATTTTCATATAGGTATCACCGCATCTAGTGATACTTTTTACCCAGGCCAAGAGCGCTACGATACCTATTCAGGTTATGTGCCAAAAGCATTCCAGGGTAGCTGTGATGAATGGCAAAAACTAGGCGTGATGAACTATGAAATGGAATCAGCCACATTATTTACTATGTGTGCAGCACTGGGGTTAAAAGCGGCGTGCGTTGCAGGCGTACTGGTTAACCGTACTCGTCAAGAGATACCTAATGTAGACCACGGCGAAATAGAAAGAAAGTCAGTTGCCGTGGTACTTGAAGCTGCAAAAACGCTGTTAGCTTAGCGCTAAACAGTAATAAGTTAAAGCTGGTAATGAAGCATAACTTGCCAGCACAGCTTGGGTTACATCGTATTGATTTTGCTTATCGCGTGTTTCTAAAAGCTCGATACTTTTAACGACTTCAGAATTAAAAACCAGACCTGATAAATAAAATTGACTCAAGGCACTTTGTAACGGTGATAGACTCGGGTTATAAGCTGCGTTTTCACTATAACGACCATAGTAATCACCTTGTTCGAATGTCGAAATTTTAACTGCACTATAGTTTCCGCTGTAGGGCACGTACGCTTTTAGTGCTGCTTCTTGCAAACCTTCACTGCATTGGTTTGATTCAAACGATAGTCTGTGGTGCACTTCATCTAGTAAGCTATATTTATTTCCTAGATCTTTTGGCCCAAATGAGTGAGGTAAAAGATCCGTCAGTTTAAAGGTGTTTTGAGGAAGTAATATCTGTAGGTTTTTAGCGCCAACTAGCTCATTCATAAACTGGCGACAATGGCCGCAAGGCGCATCACTAATGGCTATTTTAATAAACTTTTTAATACCATTAATCCACGCATTATTTATTGCTGATTGCTCAGCATGAACCACTAAGTTTAATGCTTGATTAGCAAATTCTAAATTAGCACCAAAGTAAAAGTTTAGATCACCCGCCTTATCTCTACCCATAACAATAGCGCCGACATAAAACTCAGATACAGGCGCAACAGCTAATTGACTAGCAAGAGGTAAACATGCACGCAATAACGTATCGATATCAATGTTATGCATCTTACACAGTGCCGCTATTTTTACGCAATCAAGTCGACCCTGCTGTGATTTAACTTCGTCTAGTAGTGCAGCTGCTTGCACCGAATCAAATGAAAAACCCCCATCTGAGGCTTTAGCAGTTGATGAACCAATAGATACTGACATAAAGTCACTGTGTTTATTTTAATGGCCAAACAGTGTAAAAGTTTAAAGCGACAAATACTAGGTTGAATACTCTATCAATTTATATATAAAAATTTCATCAGGTCTATTTTTATAGCAGATAGGTAAAGTTGAAGTTATTTACTAAATAAAAATAAGCGGTTAAGTAATACGCCGCACAATGTGCGGCGTATAAAATTGTTAAGTATTGTCTGAAAACATATTCAAACGAATAAGCTTAACCCGTGTTACGCATACCAGCTGCAATCCCAGTCATTGTGATCATCAATGCGTTATCAATATCACCTTCGCTAGCACCTTCCGTTTGACGTGAACGGCGTAATAGCTCGACCTGTAATAGGTTTAGTGGGTCAGTGTATGGATTGCGAAGAGCAATAGACTGTTTAATCCAAGGTTGATCCGCAAGTAAACTCTTTTGTGGGCTAAGTGATTGAACTAAGCTAATGGCCTTGTCCAGCTCTTCACGTAGTTTAACCCCTAAAGGTTGATACATAGGTTCAACGAGTGCATCGTCATAATGCTCACTTAGCCAACTATCGGCTTTACTGAAAACCATTTCAAGCATCTCTAGGCGAGCTCTGAAAAATGGCCACTGCTGGCTCATTTCATTGAGTGTATCAATACCATATTTATCAAGCGCCGCTTGTAAACCGTTTAATGCACCAAGCCATGCAGGAAGCATTAAGCGGTTTTGGCTCCAAGCAAAAATCCATGGAATAGCGCGCAGGCTTTCAACACCACCATGAGGATTACGCTTAGCAGGACGAGAGCCTAGTGGCAATTTGCCAAGCTCTTGTTCTGGTGTTGCCATTCTGAAATACGGTACAAAGTTTTCATCATGGCGAACGACGTTACGGTAATGATCACAAGATTGCTCACTAATAAGCGCCATAACATCGCGCCATTGTGCTTTGGGCTCTGGTGGTGGTAATAAGTTACTTTCAAGTACCGCACCAGCGTAGATGTTCAAGCTTTGTAAAGCTACATCTGGTAGGCCAAACTTAAAGCGGATCATCTCACCTTGCTCAGTCACGCGTAGGCCACCTTTTAAAGAGCCAGGAGGTTGTGAACGAAGCGCTTGTGCAGCAGGCGCACCACCACGACCCACAGTACCACCACGACCATGGAATAATACCAGTTCAATGCCACGCTGTTCTGCCAATTGTACTAATTTATCCATAGATTCATATTGTGCCCAGCCTGCAGCCATCATGCCTGCATCTTTAGCTGAGTCTGAATAACCAATCATGACATTTTGTGTATTTTGAATATGACCACGATACCAAGTGTTATCAAGCAGTTGCTCAATCACATCTTTACCTGCATTTAAGTCATCAAGCGTTTCAAATAAAGGCGCCACTGGCAGGTTAAATTTACAGCCGCTTTCTTTTAATAAAAGTTGTACAGCTAGTACATCAGAAGCAGTACGCGCCATTGAAATAATATACAAACCAAATGTTTGTGAGTCTTGCGCAGCTATTACATCAAAGGTATCGAGCACTTCTTGCACATCGCTCGATGGTTGCCAATGTTTAGGCAGTAAAGGCCTGCGCGAGTTTAACTCAGCCAGTAAAAAGGCTTGTTTATCTTCTTCTTGCCATTGATGATAATCACCCAGTCCTAAGTAACGCGTTAGTTCTGAGAATAAATCGCTGTGACGAGACGAGTCTTGGCGTACATCAAGTTTTGCTAATCGTAAACCAAAGCTATTAACGCGGCGAAGCACGTCAAGCAGTAAGCCATTCGCGACGACTTTCATATTGTTTTCTAATAATGAGCGATAACACGCTTCTATAGGCTGCTTAATTTGTGCAATATCGGTAATTAAATCTTGCGCTTCAGTGCCCTTATTTTTGATTTTAGCACTTAAGTGAGTGACCGTTTCGTTCACTTGACTCTTAAGTTTTTTCAAAACCGCGCGGTAAGGTTCAAACTCTTGCTCTGCTAGGTTGACAAGCTCATCACTTGCTTCAGACATAGACAGTTCAGTACTAAGTTTAGCAATATCGCGGCTGTATAAATCAAGTGCCATCCAACGGCCGTGATCAAGCACCTGTTGAGTTACCTGTGCAGTTACAAATGGATTACCATCGCGATCCCCTCCCATCCATGAGGTAAACTCAATCGGGCTATAATCGAGTGGCAGCGACAGCTCAAAATGCTCTTGTACTTGGCTTTCAAATTGACGCAGGAAGCGTGGAACAGCGTGCCATAAACTATTTTCAATTACTGCAAAACCCCATTTTGCTTCATCAATTGGGGTTGGGCGAGAGTGACGAATATCGTCGGTATGCCATGCTTGGCTAATCAGCTGAGCAACACGATTTAATATCGCCTCGCGTTCGTACTCAAGGTTATCAGTACGTTCAAGTGATGCTAAACAATCACTTAGTTCAACATGTTTATTGATAATGGTACGGCGTGTTACTTCAGTCGGATGTGCGGTAAGTAC
>NZ_JBQSVO010000010.1:0-53258 GCF_052376275.1 Pseudoalteromonas sp. AOP7-A1-14
GTATCAGCAGCTTTTACTACAAACTTTGATATGTGAAAACAAAGCTTAACTCTTTCCTTTGGCTGCTATTTTTAATCAGGTTTAATTGATTCATATCGCGTCCCTTAAGCTTACTTTTACACGCCAAGCCACTTTTATTTTTAGTGTTGTTTCACTTTATGATACTAATAAAGTGCCTTTGTACATTTGCATTTGGCAATGAAAAGCGTACTCCCCCGCTTGAAGTGCGGGTAGTTTTACGGTGTTATTTTCATTCATGGCCAGCGTTTTACTTATATCGAGTGCTGGAAATATAACCGTTTCGGCACACGGAGTGCCGTCTAGTCTATTAAAAGTCAGCTCTACTTCTTTATTAGCAGCCACTTTAATGTGTGCAGGCGAATAAACGCCGTTATTTACCGTTATGGTTATTTTATTATTAGTGCTTTGTACTTGTTGAGGCTTATATAACCAAAACCAGTAAATAATTGCGGCTATTAACAAGGCGCCTAGTATATTAATCATCAGCATAGTGATTACTCCTACCTATAAAATTACGATTTACTGGGTTTAAAAAAGCGTAAGCGGTTTGCATTACTTACTACGGTAAGTGATGACATTGCCATGGCAGCTCCCGCTACAACTGGATTTAGTAAAATACCAAAAAATGGGTATAACAGCCCTGCAGCAAGCGGAATACCGGCCACGTTATAAATAAATGCTCCAAATAAGTTTTGTTTGATGTTTACTATGGTGGCATTACTGACAGCAATTGCATCGCTAAGGCCATGCAATGAGCCACGCATTAACGTTATATCTGCACTTTCAATGGCGACATCAGTACCGGTGCCAATGGCAAAACCAACGTCGGCTTGCGCCAGTGCGGGGGCATCATTTATACCATCGCCGGTCATCCCTACTATTTCACCTTTGGCCTGGTGTTTGGTGACTTCGCTGGCTTTATCATCAGGCATAACCTCTGCTATAAAGTCATCAACGCCCACTTTTTTTGCCACTGCTTGTGCGGTTACTTGGTTATCACCCGTGAGCATAACAATGCGTATACCTTTGCTTTTCAGTCGCTTAATTGCTTTTTCTGAATCTTCTTTGATGGGATCAGCCACGGCTATAATTGCTTGCAGCTGTGTATCTGTTGCGAAGTACATAGGCGTTTTAGCGGCGTTGGCTAATTCCTTAGCTTGTGCTTGCGCTTCTTTGATATTGATATTGTGCTGGCTCATTAGCGCTTCGTTGCCAAGCAATAGGGTTTTTCCATCAAATTTACCGATGACACCTTGGCCGGTTATGGCTTCAAAGTCTGTGACTTTTTCAAGCGCTATATCATTGTTTTTAGCATAATTAACAATGGCTTCAGCTAAGGGGTGTTCAGAACCTCCTTCAAGGCTAGCGGCAAGCTTTAAGGTCTCTGCTTTATCGCTGTTATGAAAATTAATTACATCGGTAACGGTTGGCTGACCTTGGGTGATGGTACCTGTTTTGTCTAAAATCATAGTCGTTATTTTAGAGGTTGTTTGCAGCGCTTCACCATTACGAATAAGTATGCCCGACTCTGCGGCTTTACCAATACCTACCATTATTGACATAGGCGTTGCTAAACCCAATGCGCAAGGGCAGGCAATAATAAGTACTGTGGTAACGGCCACAACCGCATAAGCGATAGTGGGTTCCGGGCCAAAGTTTAACCAAGCAAGACCAGCTAACACTGCGATAATCATTACGGTAGGGACAAATACGCTTGATATCACATCAGCTAAACGGCCTATTGAAGGTTTAGAGTTTTGCGCGCGTTTTACCATATTAATAATATTGGCGAGAGTGGTTTCGCTGCCAATATGTGTGGCTTTGAATAACAATGTGCCACTTTTATTAATACTCCCGGCCACGACGGTGTCGCCTTCGCTTTTGTTTATGGGCATTGGCTCGCCAGTGAGCATTGATTCATCAACAGTGCTACTGCCTTCGAGTACTTCACCATCTACTGATATTTTTTCACCGGGGCGGACACGCACGGTATCATTTTTTAATACCTCACTAATATCAACATCTTGTTCTTGGTTATCTCGAACAACACGAGCTGTTTTGGGTTGTAAGCCAATTAAGCGTTTTATAGCCTCGGAAGTACGCCCTCTGGCTTTTACTTCAAAGGCCAGACCTAGACTTATTAAGCCAATGATCATCGCTGAGGCTTCAAAATAAACGTGTCTAGCGACCTCGGGTAATATACTTGGTGCAATAACAACTACCATAGAGTATAACCAAGCAGTCCCTGTGCCTAAGGCGATGAGGGTGTCCATATTTGCGGTGTGATTTTTAAAAGACTGCCACGCTCCGTTATAAAACTGTTTACCTGCAACGGTCATCACCGCTAAGGTAACTATGCCGACAATAAACCAACCAATACGCTGGACATGGGTTGTTACACTCATATCAAAAATAAGTCCATAAAGCATAAGAGGTACACCTACGCCTAAGGCTAATACCATGTTACGCATTAGCTTTTTGTAATGCGCGTTATCGGCTTCGGCTTTTTCATCAAGGGCGTCTTGCTCCGACTCGCTATTGATTGGCTTAGCTTTATAGCCTATAGCCTCGACCGCTTGTATAAGTTGATCTGAAGCTGTATTACCCTCAACTTGAACAGTACGATCAGCAAAATTCATTTCAACATGTTGCGCACCTTCCACAGCTCCAAGGGCTTTTTCAATTTTAGCAACGCAGCTGCCGCAGTTAGCGCCTTCAATCATAAAATTTTGCACTGTGTCTTTACTATGACTCATTTTGCTTCCTCGGTATTAACTTGTTCGTTAAGGGGATCAATAAAGGTTTCAATTAAGCTGCATACATCCGCACTAGCTACAGCATTGTCTGAGTTTTGCCATTGTTTTGCAGCGGCTTGCATGCGGGTTCTTAGTTTGAGTGTTTCTTGGAATAGCTGCTCTGTTTCTGCGAGCCGCTTGGTTATTATTTTACGAGTGAGTGGGCACGGGCAATTGCCTTGTTCCGACTCTGCAACTATTTGTTGAATATCTTTAATAGAGAAACCAAGTTGACGCGCACTTATAATAAATTTTAAACGTTGTTGGTCGTCTGTGGTATATATTTGATAACCATTACTTTCGCTACGAATTGGGTTAAGTAACTTTACACGGGTATAATGGCGCACAGTATCTTGGGTCACTTTCATGGTTTTAGCTAATTGTTTTACGTACATAACCTAACTCCATCGTTATTTAATGGTGATATAATAAACCTATGAGCAACACATAGGTCAACCACTATTTTAAAATGAATACTTTTGTTATTTTTGATTTATATATAAAATTTCATCATTTACTCATAGCATTAAGAATGCAGTAGTAACTTTGCAGTTACTGTTGAAATATGCGTGAACTCGGTGTTGATTTATAGCACAAATTAACTGTAGTTTAGTGTTCCTCACTACGCGATGTTTAAGTGTTAAACTTAATTGTTCTGTATCTTTTGAGCTTCAGGCCTAGAAACACCTCGCGCTGCACTAAAAGTGAAACTTTATAGGTTGGTTTTGACCGCAATAATGCGCATAAATGCCGTGTAACCGCCATGATCTGAAGTTCCAATATAAATTTTAACTTTTACGGGTTAGGCAATTACAGAAAATCCAACTCAGCCTTAATTTTCTAGGTTTTTCGTTCGATGTGGTGAATTGTTCTATCATAGCTAAAACGTTACACTATTTTTTCTTACTAGCTTTGTTTTAAACATTTAAAACAGTAAGTTAAATGTTTAAGTTGAACTAAGCATTGAGATTTTATCTTTGTGTCTTTTTTGGTTCTAAAAAAGGTAAAGTGAATTTAATTTACAAATAAATTAATAGGATGGTGATGTTTTAGGTTATTGTATGCCATGGACTTTAAATTTTTTAGAGTGGCAATTCTTACTTTAACTCACATAAGGGTATAAATTTACAGTATGTTTGTAATTGATAATATCATTCTCGTTAGTGCTATTTTAATTTTACTTGGGGTGATCTCGAGTAAGTTGTCGGCACGTGTGGGTTTACCTGTGCTAGTGCTATTTTTACTTGTGGGGATGCTTGCAGGTGAAGACGGTATTGCTGGTATTTCATTTAATAATGCAGAGGCTGCACATGCTCTGGGTACTTTAGCGCTTGCCATTATTTTGTTTGATGGGGGGTTACAAACGCCTACCAGTTCCATTAAACAAGTATGGAAACCAGCCTCTGCCTTAGCAACGGTGGGTGTGTTATTCACTGCTATTATCACTGGTCTTGTGGCAACTTACATTTTAGGACTTCCTGTATTACAAGGTATTTTATTAGGGGCGATCGTTGGTTCTACCGATGCCGCAGCGGTGTTTGCTTTACTACGAAGTGCGGGCATTCATTTAAATAAAAAGCTTAAGTCTACTCTAGAAATTGAAAGTGCCTCAAATGATCCTATGGCTATTTTTCTAACAGTTGGCTTATTAGAAATACTTATGAATGAGATGCCTATGGGCATGGGGTTACTCCTTTTATTTGTTCAGCAAATGGGTGTGGGCGCTATCTGTGGTTTGCTAACGGGTAAATTAGCTGTTTGGTTCGTTAATAGTATTAAGTTAAATGCATCGGGCTTGTATTTGGTTATGGTAACTGCATTTGGATTACTATCTTTTGGCCTTTCGTCAACGCTCGGTGGTAGCGGTTTCTTAGCTGTATTCATAACCGGTGTTATTTTAGGTAATAGTAAGTTTGTATATAAACGCGGTATTTTCCTTTTTCATGATGGTTTAGCATGGTTAGGGCAAATAACCATGTTTGTTGTACTAGGATTACTAATAAACCCATCATCGTTAGTTGATGTATGGTTAGAAGGGTTGCTTATTGCACTTGCACTAATTTTTGTTGCAAGACCACTGGCGGTTGCACCTATATTAAAATTATTTGGTTTTAATAATCGAGAAACCTTTTTTGTATCTTGGGTTGGCCTACGTGGCTCAGTGCCGATTATTTTAGCTATATTCCCATTACTGTTTGGCCTTTCGGGGGCTGATCTTATTTTTAATGTAGTTTTCTTTGTGGTGTTAATTTCAGCAACATTGCAAGGCTCAACGATGCCTTGGCTTGCTAATAAATTAAATCTTGTTGAAACACCGCCTGATTTAGCTGCTGCAACGCTCGAAATTACCGCTTTAAATGATATTGATATAGAGATTGTGGAATATACCTTAAGTGATGTTTCTCGCGCCTCTGGGCGTCGATTGTCAAGAGCAGCACTACCAGAAAGTGTGGTAGTGGCTATGATCACACGAGGGCCGTCAATCATCCCACCAAGGGGGTCAACTAAGTTAAAACCAAACGACCACTTGTTTGTTGTTTTAAAGCCAGCTAATAGACCTTTTGTAGATTTAGTGTTTACTGCAACGGATAAAACAAGTCATCAAGATAGCCACTTGGCTCACAACGAGCTTAGAGTTAAAGGCGTTACTTTGGTGGGGGATATATTTTACTCTTATAATATGAAAATAGATGAGCGAGAAGAGCTTAGCTTGGAAGAGGTCATTAACCAAAAAGTTTCACCACCGCTTTGCAAAGGCTCTATAGTGGTTATCGATAACATTCAATTAAGAGTCATAACTATGGTGCATTCACGTATTGTTACCATTGGTTTAAAGTATTTGAAGCAACCAAAAAAAATTCTTAAACTCAAATCATAAATGCATAACTTAACATGCATTAATTTATACGGTATTTGCCACTAAAAGGTGTGGTAAATTAAAAGGGTGAAATATTTTTAAAAAGCTTCGTCATTGCGTGCTCTGATTGGCTACAATGGCGACTCTGAATTTAGGTTTAATTTTACTAGGCTATTATGCAACTGATTGAAATTAATAAATCGCGTTATCGTAAGCATTTAAATCGCGTGATTGTTGGCTGTGGTCTTGCGTTAGCAGCTGGTAGCTTAGCTATTTCACAAACACTTATTACGTTATTCCCAGATGAAAGTGGTAGTCATTTTCATTGGAATTTGTTGGGCGTGATAGTGACAAGCCTTATGATTGCGTATGCGCTTAATAAATACCGTACACACAATTATATGACTGAGGTTGTATATGTGTGGGAGCTTAAACAGGCGCTTAATAAAATTACTCGTAAAATGGCTAAGCTAAAAGCAGCCGGGCGTGAGGGTGACCCACAAGCGCTACTTGCTATTCATTACAGTTATGCGGGCTCACGGTTATTGTGGCAGCTTGATGATAACACTATCACCATGGATGAATTAGCTATTAAACAGGCAGAGCTTGATAGTGTTGCTGAAAAATTTAATGTGACCTTAAACGCTGACGATTACAATGAAGCTATTTTAAAGCAATACTAACGCGGCTTGTTTAGCTAAACTTAATCAGTTTTATAAACGTACAAATATTCAACTACTATTTATAAGGTTTATAGAGCGGATGAAAAATAAAGTAGCGCCCAAAAAGCTCCTACATAGTAAATGGACGGCCGTAACACCTATCAATAAAGAAAAACACTTCATGATCACAGATATGGAACTTGATGACGAGGGTAATGTTTTATATTGTGAGATTGAGGCTGTGATGTCTAAGCGCACGCAAGCTATCGATTGGCAACAATTAAAAGAGCAAAGTTTGTGGTTACAAGGCTGGAAATAATAAGCTGTGGTATTATTAGGGCCTGTTGACCTTTCAAGATTGAATTTGCAGTAGTCTGTTTGGTATTTAGGCAAGGCAGCGCCTATGTGGTGTAGTTATTTCGCATAAATAGGCGGTAACGCAGCATTAATGTCAAACAGGCGCTGCCCGAAGGGTTCTGCCTAGGGGCGATTAACTCTTTGTTGCCTACATGGATGTAGGTAAGGGGCGTGAGCAGGACGCGTAAGCTTTGCTCGGCTTTTACTTAGCCCACTAGGTTACAAACCTCGCGCCGTGATTAAATCTCCCCTAGTTTGAACGAATTTTAATCCGCAAAGGTCAACAGGCCTTATATTTTTACTTTAAAAGGCTTTTTAAAAAATGTTGAATACTAAGCTTTACAAAAGCGTACTTAATTTAGCCGGCGATCTTGTTGAAGCCGCACAACGAAAAAACCAAACACAGTTTGATGCGCTTTACACCAGGCTAGAAAATATCTGTATTGAGAACGAAAATACCGATAAAGACCATCCAGTACAGTGGGAAACACTTGCTGATTTTACCGATGACTTTGCAAAAGCTATTCAGCTTTATGAAAAAGCTCTAGTAAAAGCCACGGCGATTAACGCTAAAGACTATATGTCATCAATTGGTTATTCACTGGCTACTATGCACGTTGAACTTGGCCAAACAGATGCGGCTATCGCCAGCCTTAAAGAAGCCAAAGTAAGTGCTAATAAAATTGCTGATAAAGAACTAAAAGCTGAAATTGATGAACTGTTAGCAGATCTAAAAAGTAAACAAACAAGGAGCTAACTCATGAAAAAGATACTTGTTGTGTGCATGGGTAACATTTGCCGCTCTCCAACGGCTGAAGCCGTATTAAAAGCCAAGGCCAGTCAGCAAGGAATACCCATAGAGATAGACTCAGCAGGCACTATTGGTTACCACCAAGGGAACCCGCCAGATAAACGTTCGCAAGAAGCCGCGTTAAAGCGAGGTTATGATTTTGCAGGGATCACGTCGCGTAAAGTAATTGATGATGACTTTAGTTATTTTGATTTAATACTCGCTGCAGACAAACAAAACCTAGCCGATTTAAAGGCGCGTTGCCCTGAGAACTTACACGATAAGTTAGGGTTGTTTTTAAGTTATGCTAATAGCAGTACGGATGAAGTTCCTGATCCCTATTACGGTGAAGGCGATGGCTTTGAACTGGTGCTCGATTTAATCGAGAGTGCCAGTGATGAGCTATTAAAAAAGCTGTAAATAACCCCTTTTGGGCTACTTACAGCAGGGTTTACTAATTGATTTTAAAATCTAATTTAACTTGGCTGGTGGCAACCACGGCTTGACCATTTTCAAACTTAGGTGCATAACGCCATTTTTTCATAGCATCCACGGCTTCTCGTTCAAATACGCTGCCGCCCTCAGAATTTAGCACTTTTATGTTTTCAACAAAGCCGCTTTTGGTTACATCAAACTCCATCTGTACTGAGCCACCTCTGCGTTGTTTTACTTTGCTCATTGGGTATTCAGGGTTTTGGCGATAAAGTGGGGTTTGCTCTTGGCTTTCTTGCCACGGCACCATTTTAGCAATAGCAATACAGTGCTTGGTAGCCTCGTCACCTTTGCCGGTACGTTCATAAAGCGCCACTAGTTTAGAATGAGCGGCGAGTTCGGTGCTGTGATCAAACTCAAGTGCTTGGTCAAAAACAGCCACTACTTTATTGAGCCTTAAGATAGCTTCATCATAATCTTTTCGTCCTTCAGCAAAGGCTGCGACTAAAAAGTTAGCTTTAACACGCTCAATCTCATTTTCAGGCAAATTAGCTTGATAGTATTCATCTGCTTCTAAATAGTTTCGGGCGGTTATAAATCGTTCAGCGGTGTGATTTCGAGCTAGGTGTTGCGCCGCTGCAAACTTCATATCCATAGCTAATTTAGGATTTTCATTTTGTTCCGCAATATCAATAAGCTCTTTAAAGTAATTATTAGACTTATACGCAGATGGCGCAGTTTCGGCCATGCCAAGCAAGGCATCCATAACTATTAAATCACTTTCATTATGGTTAGCAACAAGTACGGTGTAAGCTTGCTTATATAAAGCAAAGCGTTGCTCGATAATTTTATTATCATAAGTACCCATTTCATTAGCGTAATTAACCGCTAAATTTGCAGTGTTATCTGCTTGCACACCAAATAATTTTTTACCGCGTTGATAGGCTTGCTTTGCTTGCGCTTTAGCCCCTTCAGGCGCGTTTTGAGCTGTTAAGTAGCTCTGATAAGCGGTTTTAAATTGTGCTTGCAAGTTTTCGTCAGCAAATGTTGTCGCACTATAGGTAAGACCAAGGCAAAGCATTCAAATAGAGGCTTTCATAATATTCCTTATTATTATCAGGTTTTGAGATTAGAAAAGGGGGACATAGTTGTCACCTTTTGAGGCTAACCTCTCAAATTATTATAAGTTAAACTAAATTCAATATTCAGGCTTATCTCTATGGGTTATAATGCTTGAATTATCGGTAACTACCTCAATATAGTTATTCACTATTGCGATGAAAGTTCATTAAGTTTCATGTTGTGATACTATCACAATTAAGTTATCGCATTTATTTTCAAATTTGGATTTTTCGTGGCAGAAGTAAGAGCTAGAGTCCAGCTAAACGTTGGCAAAAACAGTGATATTCCCGCAGAAATTGTTTCTTTTAGCGGTTTAAACGATGGTCAAGAGCATGTTGCCTTTGTGTTCAACCAAGCTGATACAATGCAAACTGTGCCGCTAATTCGCATGCATTCAGAGTGTTTAACGGGTGATGTGTTTCATTCTTCGCGCTGTGATTGTGGCGAGCAACTTAATGAATCCGTTGAAGCTATGCATGAACAAGGCGGAGTGCTGTTGTATTTACGGCAAGAAGGGCGTGGTATCGGTTTATATAACAAGATTGATGCCTATGTATTGCAATCTCAGGGTATGAATACATATGAAGCAAATAACCATTTAGGCTTTGCTGATGATTTACGTGATTTTTCTGATGGGGTACTCATGCTTGAGGCGCTTGGCTTGAATCACGTAAAATTAATGACTAATAACCCTAACAAGCTTAATGCACTGCGTGACGCAGGTATTGAGGTTGATACCGTGGTGGGCACGCATGCCCATATTAAAGCGGGGTTAGTCGGTAATCGTGCTTATTTAGAAACAAAAATTAAACATGGTGCGCACATGTTAGATATTAAGAAGATTAAAAAACCTTAATTTTCAGCGCTTGTCTATGTAATCCCAATCCACGCCGAGTTATACTCGGCGTGTTTCGTCGTTAAGTTAAGAGCAATTATGTCAATTGAGTTACGGGTATTTAAGGCCGATGCAGGCTTGAAATGGTTTAAAGCAGGGTGGCTTATTTTTAAAACTCAGCCACTTACCTTTATTTTTATGCATTTATTTATCGGCATCATCGGATTAATTTCATTATTTTTACCGTTGCTGCAAATTGTCGCAGCACTTGCTACGCCATTTTTAACTGCGGGCTTTTACCAAGCAGTGATTACCAAACAGCAGGGCGGAAAAATTATGCTGGCCGATATTCTAAAGCCGTTTTCAAATAAAGGAAATCGCGTCGGTTTATTGCGTTTAGGGCTTTATCAAATGGCGGCAGGGGTTTTAATGGCTTTATTGGCTAACGGTTTATTTGCTGATGCTGTTGCGATTATGACCCAGCAAGATATTGACCCAAATGTCGCGCTTGAACAAATGCTAGCGTCCATATCCATGGCTAATGTTGTGCTGTTTTTAATTGCGTTAAGTATCTATTTAACTGCGTTTGCCTATGCTGTACCGCTGATTTACTTTAATCAGCAAAAGCGTATCTTTGAAGTTTTAAAGAGTTCATTTATGGTGTTTTATCATAATATAGGTGCGCTTAGTGTATATGGTGCAATATGTGCATTTTTTATGGTGTTGTCGATGTTCTTGTCGTTCTTGCCGCTGTTGATTTTAATGCCAATTTGCTACATTAGCTTTTTTGTATCGTATCAGGCTATTTTTATGCCGCTTGTACCTGCTGCACCAGAAGAAAACAGTACCAGTGACAATGACGATAATCAATCAGGCCGCTTTGACGCTTAATGGTTTATTAAATGGATGATGCACTAAAAAAGAAATTAAAAAATTATGTTTTGTGGTTGCTAGGTCGCCAAGATTATTCGCGCAGAGAGCTCACCACAAAGCTTAAGAGTAAAGAGGCAACCCCCGAATTTATCGAAAGCTTATTAGATTGGTGCGAAGAGCACAATTTTATTAATGAGCAACGTTATTGTGAAGGGTTTGTTCGCCGCCACCTAGCCAAATACCATGGTTTAAAGCGTATTAAAAGCGAAGCGGTGGGCAAAGGGATTGATACTTACTTGCTTGAGCAGGTAATTGAAAACCAAGAAGTTGACTGGTTTGAACTTGCGCAGGAAGCGTACAATAAAAAATATTCAACAACACAGACAGACTTCGACTACAAAGAAAAAACAAGGCGCGTACGCTACTTGATGTACCGAGGTTTTAGTTACGAACAAATCGATTTTGCAATGCAAGCACAGTAAAAAAACGGGTGAGACTTTCACATGCAACAAATAACTACCGCACAGATCAGGCAACAATTTTTAGACTTTTTTGCCAATAAACAACACCAAATTGTTCCATCAAGTTCGCTTATTCCGGGGAACGATGCCACTTTATTATTTAATAATGCCGGTATGGTGCAATTTAAAGATGTATTTTTAGGCGGCGAAAGTCGTCCTTATAATCGTGCAACCAGCTCACAACGCTGTGTCCGTGCCGGTGGTAAGCACAATGATTTAGAAAACGTAGGTTACACTGCACGTCACCATACCTTTTTTGAAATGCTAGGTAACTTTAGTTTTGGTGATTACTTTAAGCGTGAAGCGATTAAGTTTGCTTGGGAGTTTTTAACTGAGCAAGTAAACCTGCCTAAAGAAAAGTTACTCGTTACTATTTACCATGATGATGAAGAAGCTTTTGATATTTGGGCTAATGATGTAGGTATTGCTGAAGATCGTATTATTCGTATTGCAACGGCTGATAATTTTTGGTCGATGGGTGATACAGGCCCATGCGGGCCGTGCTCAGAAATATTTTACGATCACGGTGAAGATATTTGGGGGGGGCCTCCGGGAACGCCAGAAGAAGACGGCGACCGTTTCATTGAAATTTGGAATCTTGTCTTCATGCAATACAACCGCCATGGAGATGGTGAAATGGAGCCTCTTCCTAAGCAGTCAGTTGATACTGGTATGGGCCTTGAACGTATTTCTGCTATTTTACAGGGAGTACACTCAAACTATGAAATTGACTTATTTCAGGCACTAATTAAAGCTGCGGCACAGATCACCAATGCCCAAGATTTAGATGACAAGTCATTACGTGTAGTGGCTGATCATATTCGTTCGTGTGCGTTTTTAATATCTGATGGCGTAATGCCTTCAAACGAAGGGCGTGGTTATGTGTTGCGTCGCATTATTCGTCGCGCTGTGCGCCATGGTAATAAATTAGGTGCGCAGGGTGCGTTTTTCTACAAGCTGGTTGCGGCATTAATTGAACAAATGGGCCAAGCCTACCCAGAGCTTGCTAAGCAGCAAGAGATCATTGAAAAAGTACTACGTATCGAAGAGGAGCAGTTTGGTAAAACGCTTGAACGTGGTTTAGCTATTTTAGAAGAAAGCTTAAATGAATTAAGCGGTGATGTGATCCCCGGAGACTTAGTGTTTAAGCTTTACGATACGTATGGTTTCCCTGCTGATTTAACAGCCGATGTAGCTCGTGAACGCTGTATGAGTATTGACGAGCAAGGCTTTGAAGAGTGTATGGCTGTACAACGCAAAACAGCCCAGCAAGCGGGTAAGTTTGGTGCCGATTACAATCAACAGTTAAAGTCAGACAAGCATACTGATTTTAAAGGCTACGATAGCGAACATCACACCGGTACTGTAATTGAGCTATTTGCCGATGGCCAAGCGGTGTCTGCGCTCGAAGATGGTCAGCAAGGTATTGTGATTTTAGACCGTACACCATTTTATGCAGAGTCGGGCGGTCAAACTGGCGATACGGGTAGCTTAAAAGTAGCAGGCGGTGAGTTTGTCGTAACAAATACTACTAAACTAGGCAGTGCATTTGCGCATCATGGGCAAGTACAAGGGCGCATTGGTACTAACGACAAAGTCGATGCTAACATTGATGGCGCCCGCCGCGACCGAATTAAGAAAAACCATACCGCAACCCATATTTTACATGAAGCGCTGCGCAAAATATTAGGTGAGCATGTGAATCAAAAAGGTTCATTGGTAGAGCCAGATCGCATGCGTTTTGACTTCTCACACTTTGAAGCCGTAACTAAAGATGAACTGCGCCAAATTGAAGCTGCGGTTAATGATGAAGTGCGTCGTAACTTTGCACTTAATACTGAGTTAATGGCAATTGATGACGCCAAAGCAAAAGGGGCGATGGCACTATTTGGTGAAAAATACGATGACGAAGTGCGCGTCGTAACCATTGGTGATTATTCTATCGAACTTTGTGGTGGTACTCACGTTGAGCGCACCGGAGATATTGGCTTATTTAAAATAGTATCAGAAAGTGGTATTGCTGCGGGTGTACGCCGTATTGAGGCGGTAACTGGCGGTGATGCAATAGCCTATATTAGTGAGCAGGAGCAGCAGCTAAGTAAAGTGGCGGCATTGGTAAAAGGTGATAACGTTTCTGTACTTGAAAAAGTCAGCGCATTGCTTGAAAAATCAAAAGGCTTTGAAAAGCAAATTGCGCAGCTTAATGACAAACTAGCCAGCGCAGCAGGAGCTTCTTTGCTTGATAACGTAGTTGAAATCAATGGTATTAAGCTATTGGTTGCAAACGTCGAAGGCACTGAACCTAAAGCATTACGTGGTATGGTTGATGACCTCAAAAATAAGATTGGCTCAGGTGTTATCGCGCTCGGTGTTGCCAGCGGCGATAAAGTTAGTTTAATTGCGGGTGTAACTAAAGATTTAACTGGCAAAGTAAAAGCTGGTGAACTGGTCAATCATATGGCATCACAAGTAGGTGGTAAAGGTGGCGGACGTCCTGATATGGCGCAAGCTGGTGGCTCTGAGCCAGAAAACCTCGCCGCAGCACTTGATAGCGTCACTTCGTGGTTTACTGAGCGTACTTAAACTTAAGTGGCGCTTATAGTACAAAAATTCGGCGGCACCTCGGTGGGTTCAACAGAGCGCATTGAGGCGGTCGCCGATTTGGTTATTAAAACCAGGCAACAAAGTCACCAAGTCGTGGTGGTGTTGTCGGCTATGTCGGGTGAAACGAATCGACTAATGAGCCTTGCCAAACAAATAGATGCTCGGCCGAGTGCTCGTGAACTAGATGTTTTACTTACAGCCGGTGAGCAGGTTTCTGTTTCATTGCTTGCCATGGCGATTATAAAGCGTGGACATTCCGCAGTGAGTTTATTAGCCGATCAAGTAAACATTCGCACTGATAATATGTTTGGTAAAGCGCGAGTAGAAGAAATTGCTGCAACGCGTTTAAAACATGAACTAGAACATAACCGTATTGCCATAATAGCGGGCTTTCAAGGCCGTGATATCGAAGGTAATATTACTACGTTAGGCCGTGGTGGTACTGATACTTCTGCGGTTGAAATTGCCGGCGCTATCGGCGCTGATGAATGCCAAATTTATACCGATGTAGATGGTGTATACACCACTGATCCGCGTATTGAACCAAAAGCACGGCGCATGAGCCATGTTACCTTTGAAGAAATGCTTGAAATGGCAAGTTTGGGTGCAAAGGTATTACATATTCGCTCAGTTGAAGCTGCGGGTAAATATAACTTGCCTTTACGCGTGCTTTCAAGCTTTGCACCAGACGAAGGAACCTTGATAAGTTTTGAAGAAAGTAATATGAAAACCAATATTGTCTCAGGGATTGCCTTTAACCGCGATGAAAGCTTGCTCCAAATAAATAATGTACCGCAAGGCACTGCAAATTTAGCGATTATATTGAAACTTTTTGCTGATAATGGCATCGAAATAGATATGATTAATCAAGTTAATCAGAAGTTTGGAAAAGTAGATTATGCTTTAACAGTGCACACTATTGATTTTGAAGCCGCACTTGAAGTACTTAACAGTAATCACCATTATATAGAGAGTGAAGGTATTTTAGGCAATAATTCAGTTGCGAAAGTATCGGCCGTTGGTGTGGGTATGAAGTCACACTCAGGTGTGGCGAGTTTGTTTTTTGAAGCCCTTGCACAAGAAAATATTAATGTATTATTGGTGTCTACATCAGAGATAAAAATTTCTGTATTAATAGATGAAAAATACTTAGAGTTGGCAGTACGTGCATTGCACAAAGTTTTTTTAACAGAAAATGAATAGAATTGGAGTTTTTACTTACTTTTAAGGCTAATTTTATTTAATATGTGAACGCGGAATCTTTTAATTTATTGGAACATGGGAGCAAGAGAATGCTAATACTAACTCGTCGAGTAGGTGAGACCCTAATGATTGGTGATGAAGTCACGGTTACAGTATTAGGCGTAAAGGGAAATCAAGTTCGTATCGGTGTTAATGCACCAAAAGATGTATCTGTACATCGCGAAGAGATTTATATGCGTATCCAAGCTGAAAAGTCTAACCCAGATCCGGGCAATGCTTAATTAACTATTTTTATTTTAAAGATAAATAGAAAGCGTCACAGTTGTGGCGCTTTTTTTATGAAAAAAATAACCTCATCAGTTAATATTTGCTTTGAAATATATTGCATGCCGCGTTTATTTTTAAGTAATAGCCCTTGATGTGTTTCAATAACTTCATCAACTTGTTGCCAATTAAGCTGATAGCTTTTATATGGATTGCTAGCTGTGATGCCAACATCATTTATTACTAGTTCAACATCAGAACCAGAAGCACGGCTAAGCATTTGACGTGTTACCCACCATGGTCTGCGATAGTAAAATGCGACGCACTCTAAAACCGCCATCATGATCATAAAGCTACCAAGGTAATGTCTATTCAATACATAAAAGCTAACCAAACCCAGTATCGTTAATAGTACTAATAAAAGGTATTTGGGTTTAGCTTGGGTACTATAAGCTAATGACTCATCAAAACACTCGTAAAAATAAGGTTTATCCAGGGTATAAGTTGCAGTAAATAACATAGCCACTCTGAGAGTTTTTAGTATGGTGCTTATTTTAGCAAGGTAATGACAAAATAGCCGTTGTTTTTGGTATTCATTTAGCGTAATCGCGAAAGATTATATTTTAAACTGGGCATTAAGAGTCATAACTATGCTAGGTGTAGTGGCATTACTTACCAGTAGTGCTTTTTTAATGTCCCAAGAGGTTAATTAGCCAGTGATATCACTAAATTTTAAATGCTAAAACCCCAGAGAAAAGCGCGTTAAACTGACATTACTGCCGAGGTAACAGGGCTTTCGCTTATACGTTTGCGTCGTTAATACCGGCATCAAGCATTAAGTTCTCAAGCTCGTCTTGTAATTCAAACAATTCAGGTTCGACATGGCTTAACTCGCAGTTATTCTTAAGTGCTGTTTCAAGTGTTTCGGCCAGAGACTTCAATTTGGGTACGCCCGTGTAGCAACAAGCACCATGAAATTTATGAATAATATTGAGTACGTGTTCGCAATCTTGTTTTTTTATTGCCGTATTAAGCAGTCGCAGAGTTTCAGGTACACTGAGCAGTAGCATGTTGAGCATTTCAATAGCTAGCTCATGTTTGCCGCCTGCGCGTTGTAGCGCTAATGACCAATCCAGTCGAGTGCTCTTAAATGGTGGCTCAAAAGCAGGTTGCTCAGGCTTATTTTTATCTCGTCTAACAGGTAACTGCGGACTATGATCGCAAATGGTTTGCTTAAGCATGTCTTCATCAATGGGTTTTGTTAGGTAACCTTTAAAGCCATCTTTAAGCAGTTGTTCTTTTTCACCGGCTAAGGCATGAGCAGTGACTGCTATGATTGGTGTGTCTTCATTTAGTGATGATTCTTTAATCAGTTTACAGGCTGTAATGCCATCCATAATGGGCATTTGTATATCCATAAATATTATGTCGTACTTATGGCTTTTACTTAAGCTATAAGCCTGGGAGCCATTGTGAGCGGTGTCAATAAACTCTATTTGTTCGTTTAATAGCGTACAGATAAGTTTTAAGTTTGCATCGTTATCATCAACCACTAATGCTTTAAGGGGTAATAATTTATCACCTCCTTGTTCGATATTATGCACAGGGTGATCGAGGCGATAAGGCGCTGCGAGTATTTCACATAATTTACGGTGGTTTAACGGTTTACTCAAACAAGCATCAACGCCACTGCCAATATAAGCCTCACGCATATTATGCGAAACAGTGTTAAGCATTAAGTACAGGTAATCGGTCGAGCCGCGCACGGCTTTAACATAGCTTTTAATGCGCTGCATTTCATCGACCGAAGCCACGTGACCAATTAAGCAAATGTCATAATTAAAGTCGTTCTTAAGCTCGTTAAAAAAGGCTTTTTCGTTAAAGCACGCTGTAACTTTAGTGTCCCAATCGCCAAGAAGTTCAACAACAGCGTGATGGGTATGCTCATGGGGTTCAAGATATAAAATACGTTTATTTGCTAATGATTTACTGGGGAGATCGCTAGTGAATTTATGATTAGGCAACCTAAATACGCCATTAAAAGTAAAACAAGTACCATTTCCGGGTGCTGAGTTTAAGGTGATGTGACCATTCATCGCCTCGACAATATGTTTGGTAATAATTAGGCCAAGACCAGTGCCTCCAAACTTACGAGTAATACTCGAATCAGCTTGGCCAAACGGTGTAAATAGCGTGTCTTGTTTGTCCATCGGAATACCAACACCCGTGTCAGTGACGGAGACTAAGATTGAAACACGCTCTTCGTCTAATAAGCGATGGCTAATATCAATTTTAATGGCGCCTTTTTCAGTAAATTTAATGGCATTACTAATTAGGTTTATCAGTACTTGTTTAAAGCGAGTCGGATCACCGGTTAAGTGGTCGGGCACGTGGGAGTTGATATAAATCGACAATTCTAAATTTTTATCATCGGCGCTTGGTGCTAGTAAAGTCAGTACTTCATTGATGGTGTCACGTAATTGAAATTGAATAGATTCAAGTTCCATAGCACCGGCTTCAAGTTTAGAAAAATCTAAAATGTCACTGATAATGGTCATTAAGCTATTGGCTGATAGCTCAATAGTATCTAAGTAATCCTTTTGATGCTTATTAAGCGGAGTTTTATGTAGCTGACGAGTAAAGCCAATGACACCATTGAGGGGAGTACGCAGTTCGTGACTCATCTTGGCTAAAAAGTCAGACTTAACCCGGTTAGCGTCTTGGGCCTCTTTTTTGGCAAAGTTAAGTTGAATATTAGATGTTTCATATTGCTCTAGCGTTTCGCGGTAATCACTGGTAGCCAAATCAATTTGCTTTTGCATTTCATCTTTTTGCATCACCATTGAATCAGAAATGGTGTTTAAGCCTTGGCGTAATAAATCAAACTCTCCTATCATCGGCTCGCTTAGACCGGTTTCTCTTTTACCTTCTATCAATTTATCGGTAGCAAGTACTAGCTTATTAAGTGGGTAGATAAACATTCGGCTCAGTTTTATAGCCAGTAAAACGGCAAATACCAATGCAAAAACAATCACAATACCACTCACTAAAAGCGCCCGCTGTTGATTAATAATGGCTTGGTTTTTATTAAGCTGTATGACTAGTGTACCTATTGAAGTTTGAAAGCTGTCACTTCCCCATTGGGTGTCGGTAGTTGAATGATTAATAACAGGTGTAAAAAAGGTTATTAAGTCCTCACTTTCAATGACCTTGGTCATTTGTAATTGTTGAAGCTTTTTTGAATGCAACAAGTCATCAAAATCGCGATGGTAGTTACTGGTTAATAACAGTTTATTGTTTTGGTCAAAAATCGTGATCGACTTAATAGCGGGCGAATGTTTATTGTGGGTATGGCTAATTAAACTATTAAGTAGTTGTTTATCTTTAATAAGTAGTGGTTGCTCTATGGCAATGGCCAGTGGCTCTGAGATGGTTGTACCGTGCTGATATAAAATTTCATCGAGCTCTATATAACGATTTATAGTAAAATAGCTGCCTAATAGCAGCCCGATTAGTACGGTAGGAATTAATGTCAGCGCTAACACAGAATCGCGCAAACCAAGTTTAGTCATAATTAGGCATTGTTATCATTATTTATATGGTTAAAGAGTATATACTTATATCCAAGTAATCAATGTTATCAAACTACCTCGTATCATCAATATCTAAGGTGTTGCCCAATGGCGCAGTTCTTCCAAGCAAAAAAGAAACCCCTTGTAGCTCAATCTGTCACACTTAGCATTAGTGGCATGGACCACCAAGGCCGCGGTATAGCTAAGCATCATAACAAAGTTTGTTTTGTTGATGGCGCCTTACCCAACGAGCAAGTAAAAGCCAAACTCGTACAAGACAAGGCGCGTTTTAGCGTGGCTAAGACTCAAAAGCTACTTATTGCGAGTGAATATAGAGAGCCGCCTTTTTGTCCCCATTATAGTTTGTGCGGTGGCTGTCAGTTACAACATTTTCGCCTTGATAGACAGTTAGTTGAAAAGCAAATTGCGGTTAGCCAATTATTTGCAAAATTTAGTCGTATTGAAGACTTACCTTGGCAAGCGCCATTGCAAAGTAAACCAAAGCATTATAGGCGCAGTGCGCGATTGGCTGTAATGGCAGATAAAACGAGCAAGCGGATGAAGCTAGGTTATCGTCAGCAAGGATCAAAAAATATTATTAGTGTTACAGAGTGCGCTGTTTTAGATGAAGCATTTAGTGCCGTTTTTACGGTGTTTGATGGGTTATTGAATCAATATGCGGGGCTAAAATCGGTCAGTCATTTGCAGCTGTGTAAATCGGAGCAGCAAAGTATCATTATTATTCGCCATACTAAAACAATAAATGAGACGCTAAAAAGTATGGTTGCTGACGTTGCCGCAAACTATGATTGGCAATTGATTTGGCAAAATGAGAGTCATGTTATTGATCATCAACATATTGCTACACCATATTATAATTTGCCTGAGTTTGATTTGAAGCTCGAATTTAGCCTTAATAACTTTATTCAAGTGAATGCTGATGTAAATCACGCTATGCTTAAGCAAGCGGTTGAATGGCTTAAATTAAATGGCGACGAGCAAGTGCTTGATCTATTTTGTGGTGTGGGTAACTTTTCACTGGTTTTAGCTAAATATGTTGATTCGGTTGTTGGTATTGAAGGGGTTGACTCGGCAGTTGCAATGGCTAAGCAAAATGCGCAAACTAACAGTATTACAAATGCGCAATTTCATTGCTTTGATTTAACCGAAGACATGCAATCTGCGCCTTGGTTTAATCGAGGACTTAATAAAAACCCTAGAGGGTTTGATGTGCTCATCCTAGACCCGTCTCGTACTGGCGCAATAGCGATACTTGAACAATTACCATTAAAGCAATTTAAAACAATTTTATATGTTTCTTGCGACCCTGTTACTTTAGCCCGTGACAGTGCCATTATTACGCAAGCAGGCTTTTCAGTTGAAAAAATAGGGCTAATGAATATGTTTCCCCATACTGGACATATTGAAACAATGGCGTTATTTCAAAGGAGGTAGAACGTATTATGGTCGCTACTCGACAATCACACCAGCAAGATGAACTGGTTGATTTTGCTACACGCTTAAATGAGCTTAACGTTTCTCAAGACAAGCGAGAACTGTTAGAAAAAGCATATGCTCTTTGCGCTTTTTGTGAAAACCATAAGCACCAAAATAATGCTATTGAAATGGTCGAAATTTTGGTCGAGATGAATCTTGATGCAGACACTTTAGCGACCGCTTATTTAACGCCTTATTTTTTAGCTGACCTTATTACTATCGATACCGTTACTGATGAGCTTGGTAGCCATATTGCGATGCTATTGACGGGGGTAGGGCAAATGGTAACGATCAGTACACTTGCGCATCAAGGAAAGGGAACGGTTCAGGTGGATAATATTCGCCGTATGTTGCTTGCTATGGTTGAAGATGTCAGAGCGGTAGTGATAAAACTTGCCGAGCAAGTATGCCATTTACGTGAAGTTAAAAATGCAGATGAAGAAGAGCGAGTAATTGCGGCAAAAGCCACTGTGGATATTTTTGCACCACTAGCAAACCGTTTAGGAATTGGACAACTAAAGTGGGAGTTGGAAGATTTATCGTTTCGTTACTTGCATCCCGACACCTATAAAAATATAGCTAAGCAGCTAGACGATAAACGCTTAGGCCGAGAAGCCTACATGGCTGATATGGTTGAGCAAATTAAAACAAAGCTAGCCAACGCGGGGATCAAGGCTGAGGTATACGGCCGACCTAAACACATCTACAGTATTTATAAAAAAATGATGCAAAAGCATTATGAGTTTGATCAGCTATTTGATATTCGCGCTATGCGTATTGTGGTTGATGAACTACAAGATTGCTATGGAACACTGGGTATTGTGCATACAAACTGGCGTCACCTTAATAAAGAATTTGACGACTACATAGCCACCCCTAAACAAAATGGCTATCAGTCAATTCATACGGTCGTATTTGGTCCAGAAGGCAAAACCGTCGAAATACAAATTCGTACTCACGCTATGCATCAAGATGCGGAGCTCGGTGTTGCTGCCCACTGGATGTATAAAGAAGGCGCATTACCTGGACGTGGTTCGGGTTATGAACAAAAAATCAGTTGGCTGCGTAAACTATTGCAATGGCAAGAGGAAGTGGTTGATGGCAGTGACTTAGCTGATGAGCTTAAAAATCAAGTGGTTGAAGATCGTGTTTATATATTTACCCCGCGGGGTGATATTTTCGATTTACCGCTCGGTGCCACTCCTCTTGATTTTGCCTATTACATTCATTCTAATGTGGGGCATCGTTGTATTGGTGCAAAGGTTTTTGGCAAAATAGTGCCATTTACGCATCAATTAAACACTGGCGACCAAGTCGAAATTTTAACTCAAAAACAGCCTAACCCCAGCCGTGACTGGTTAAACCCATCTTTAGGGTATATTAAATCATCACGAGCACGGGCTAAAATTCATCATTGGTTTAAGCAGCTAGACCGCGATAAAAACTTAAGTGCAGGTAAAGAAATTCTCGATAGTGAATTACAAAAGCTTGACTTAACTCATAAAGATTTAGCTCCCGCTATTAAGCGTTATAACTTTAAAGAGTTAGATGACTTAATGGTCGCTATTGGCGCCGGTGATGTACGTTTAAATCAATTGCTTAATTTTATAACTGATCGTCATGAAAACGAACCAGTGATCCGTTTTAAAAATCCCACGAAAATGAGTGGTGATAAAAACGGCATAGTGGTTGATGGTGTCGGCAGCTTAATGAGCCATGTTGCTAAATGCTGCCGCCCAGTTCCGGGTGAACCCATTATTGGCTATATAACACAAGGTAGAGGCATTGCCGTACACAGGGATGACTGTGACTCATTTGAGCGGCTACATGAGAAACACCCAGAGCGGGTTCTGGCTGTCAGCTGGTCAGATGAAATTAACGGCTCGTATAGTTTAACAATTAAAGTTGAGGCCGATGATCGACCTGGTATTTTGCGGGACATTAGTTCGATATTAGCGAACGAAAAAGTTAATGTGCTGAATATGAATGTGAACACTTTAGAAGATAAGCAGTTAGCGCTATTTACTATGCAAGTTGAAGTGCATGATTTATCAAGCACCAATCGATTGCTATCTAAATTACAGCAAATTGATGGTGTACATAATGCTAAGCGTGGGCAATAAAAACGGGCTAACACCATTATCTATTTAAGAGTTAAATTATGGAGCGCTATTTTAAGCGGACAATGCTGTTGATCTTTTTATTGCTAAGTGGCTGCGTTGTTGTGCCTGCAGTTGATAATTTACATACCAGTCGATGTGAGATTTCTAGTGATCGTAAAACATTAAAAGTAATCGATTTAGCTAAACAAACTAATAGCTATTACTCCATAAGTGGCTTGGTTTTATACCCAATTACAGGCGTTATTTCTGGTGTATTTGTGGCAGTTAATAATGTTTATCATTATGGAGAAGAAGAAATTTTTTGTAGTTCCAAAAAAGAGATTGCGTGTAGCTCTTATGAAACGATTACCTGTCGCTCAAGTGCTACCCCATCTAAAGGCAGTGATATTTAATGAATGTAAACGACAGCGCCTCTATTGATAAACTACTTGCAATAATGTCTCAACTGCGCGATCCAAAAGTAGGGTGCGGCTGGGATTTAAAGCAAGATTTTAAATCTATTGTGCCTCACACCCTTGAAGAAGCTTACGAAGTTGCAGATTGCATCGAGCGGGGGGACTTCAGCGAGCTTAAAAGTGAACTGGGTGATTTGTTATTTCAAGTTATATTTTATGCGCAATTAGCCCATGAGCAGCAGTTGTTTGATTTTAATGATGTGGTCAGTTCGCTTAACGATAAGTTAGTGCGCCGCCACCCTCATGTTTTTGATAACCAGCAAACCTTAAGTGATGAACAGCTGAGCGCACAGTGGCAGGCGATTAAAGCTAAAGAACGGGCAGAAAAAGCCCCTAAACAGCCGTCACTTTGGCAAGATATTCCAGCGATGATACCTAGTTTAAGTAAAGCTAAAAAAATTCAGCAACGCGTATCCTCCCTTGGCTTTGATTGGCCCACTTACCACGGTGCTTTAGATAAAGTAGCCGAAGAAGTTGATGAAGTAAAAGAAGCCCTTGCTGTTAACCCACAATCAGATCATAGCGCAGAAGAAATTGGCGATTTACTGTTTGCCACCGTTAATGTTGCGCGCCATATTAAACGCGATCCAGAGCAGCTATTACGCAGTGCTAATGATAAGTTTTCAGCACGCTTTGAAAAAGTACAAGGCTATTTAATTGCCCATGGAAAAAACTTAGAAAGCGCAACTATTGATGAAATGAACGCGGCGTGGGAAGTAATTAAAAAAGACAGCCGTTAATAACTATTTTACCGTACTTTAGGTTACTTCAAAGTAAGTGTTCTTTTTATAGTCGGATATGCTATTTATCTCTGGATTGATGGCAGGGGCTTTGCTATAATTTCGCCCCGTCTTGATTATATTCCAAAATCACTTATTTGGGTATTATATTCCTTTTAATTCCTGATATTCTAGGGTTCGCATGAGTACAAAATTTATCTTCGTTACTGGCGGAGTTGTTTCTTCGTTGGGTAAAGGTATTGCAGCAGCATCACTAGCCGCCATTTTAGAAGCCCGTGGCTTAAACGTTACCATTTTAAAGCTGGATCCTTACATTAACGTTGACCCAGGCACAATGAGCCCAATTCAACATGGTGAAGTATACGTTACAGAAGACGGCGCAGAAACAGACCTTGATTTAGGTCACTATGAGCGTTTTATTCGTACCAAAATGACTAGTCGTAATAACTTCACACAAGGGCGTGTATATGAAGACGTATTACGTCGCGAGCGCCGTGGTGAATATCTAGGTGCTACAATTCAGGTTATTCCACATATCACAAATGATATTAAGCAACGTGTATTCGACGGTGCTGAAGGTCATGATATTGCTATTGTAGAGATTGGCGGCACGGTAGGTGATATAGAATCACAACCGTTTATAGAAGCGATTCGTCAAATGGGAACTGAAATTGGTCGCGAACGCGCATTGTTTATTCACTTAACGCTAGTGCCATTTTTAGGCCCTGCAGGTGAAGTGAAAACTAAACCAACTCAGCATTCTGTTAAAGAACTGCGTTCAATTGGTATTCAACCCGATATTCTTATCTGTCGTTCTGATCGTAAGTTACCACTTAATGAGCGTGCAAAGATCTCATTATTCACTAACGTGGAAGAAAAAGCGGTTATTTCATTACCTGATGTCGACAGCATTTATAAAATTCCAGCCTTGTTAAAATCACAAGAGCTAGATAATTTTGTATGTCGTCGATTCCACTTAGATGCACCTGAAGCAGACTTAGTTGAGTGGGAACAAGTGTTGTATCAAGAGTCAAATCCGACAGGGGAAGTGACCATTGGTATGGTAGGTAAATATATAGAATTACCTGATGCATATAAATCAGTTAATGAAGCATTAAAACATGCAGGCCTTAAAAACCGTTTAACCATTAATATTGAGTATGTTGATTCGCAAGACCTTGAAAACAAAGGCACTGAGCTGCTTTCTCATCTTGATGCTATTTTAGTACCAGGTGGTTTTGGTAGTCGTGGTGTTGAAGGTAAAATTTTAGCGGCTAAATACGCCCGTGAAAATAAAGTACCCTACCTTGGTATTTGTTTAGGCATGCAAGTTGCGCTTATTGAGTATGCACGTAATGTAGCCGGCCTTGTTGATGCAAACTCTACTGAGTTCAACTTAAAATCTTCTAATGCAGTTGTTGGTTTAATTACAGAATGGCAAGATGCTGAAGGCAAGATTGAAGTACGTGATGAAGGCTCGGATTTAGGTGGCACAATGCGTTTAGGCGCACAAAAATGCTATTTAAAAGCTGGTTCTAAAGTACATGATATTTATGGCAGTGACGAAATTGTTGAACGTCATCGTCACCGCTACGAAGTGAACAACAACTATGTTGAAAAACTTGAGCAAGCTGGGTTAAACTTCACTGGTTTATCAGAAGATAAAAAACTAGTGGAAATTATCGAAAATAAAGATCACCCGTGGTTTATTGCGGCGCAGTTCCATCCGGAATTCACCTCGACACCGCGTGATGGTCACCCGTTATTTGAAGGATTTGTAGCTGCGGCTCATATTCATCAAAAAGCGTCATCGTAATTTGAATAAGCCGTGCACTATGTACGGCTTATTTGTTTAAAGCGGCAGAATTAAGGAAAATTAATAAAGCCGACAAACTCATTATTTGGGAAAGAGGAATCAAAATGTCAAATATCGTAAAAGTGATCGGTCGCGAAATTATGGACTCGCGTGGTAACCCAACTGTAGAAGCTGATGTTCATTTAGCTGATGGTTCTTGGGGTCGCGCAGCTGCACCATCGGGTGCATCAACAGGTACTCGCGAAGCGCTAGAGCTACGTGATGGTGATAAAGCTCGTTATTTAGGTAAAGGTGTATTAAAAGCAGTTGGTTTTATTAATAATGAAATCGCTTCTGCTTTAGAAGGGCAAAGTGCATTAGAGCAAAGTGCTGTTGATAAAGTAATGCTAGATTTAGATGGCACTGAAAACAAAGAAAAACTAGGCGCCAATGCAATCTTAGCTGTATCACTTGCTACAGCCAAAGCGGCTGCCCAATCTAAAAAAGTTGAGCTTTATGAGCACATTGCTGATTTAAACGGCACACCAGGTGTTTATTCTATGCCACTGCCTATGATGAATATCATTAATGGTGGTGAGCACGCTGATAACTCAGTAGATATTCAAGAATTTATGATCCAACCAGTTGGTGCACCTAGCTTTCGCGAAGGTTTACGTATGGGCGCTGAAGTATTTCATAGCCTTGCTAAAGTACTTAAAGCTGACGGTCATTCAACTGCGGTTGGTGATGAAGGTGGTTTTGCACCAAATCTTGCCTCTAACGAAGCGGCGCTTGCTGCAATTAAAGTGGCTGTTGCCAATGCAGGTTACGAGCTAGGCAAAGATATTACACTTGCTATGGATTGCGCTGCATCAGAGTTTTATGACAAAGAAGCAAATATCTACGATCTTAAAGGTGAAGGTAAAAAATTCACTTCAGAAGAGTTTAACTACTTCCTTAAAGATTTGACTGAGCAATACCCAATCGTATCTATCGAAGACGGTCTTGATGAGTCAGACTGGGATGGCTTTGCGCATCAAACTAAATTAATGGGTGACAAAGTCCAATTAGTAGGCGACGATTTATTCGTAACCAATACTAAGATTTTAAAGCGCGGTATCGACAACGGTATTGCTAACTCTATCTTAATCAAATTTAACCAAATTGGTTCTCTAACAGAAACGTTAGCAGCAATTAAAATGGCTAAAGATGCCGGCTTTACAGTTGTTATCTCACATCGCTCAGGCGAAACTGAAGATGCAACAATTGCAGACTTAGCTGTAGGTACTGCGGCAGGGCAAATAAAAACGGGTTCATTAAGCCGCTCGGATCGTGTTGCTAAATATAACCAGCTACTTCGTATTGAAGAAGTACTAGGTTCAAAAGCTCCTTATAAAGGTCTTAAAGAAGTTAAAGGTCAGTAATTCTTTAATTAGAAAATGATTTTTTAATCTTAGGAAATCCTCACCTCGGTGGGGATTTTTTGTTTTTATAGGTGGGATCTCACATCGCGACTTTTATCAAGCAATAAACCAAAACATGCACGAAACAAGTTTCTGCCTATAAGGTAGTTGTGCTGGTAATTACAGTTGAAATTGCTGCTTTAAAATTTCTCTCGTAAAGCTGGTTTTTAAATAAAAACCGCGGGGTAGGGTTTTGATTATTTGTCCGTTTGGACCTATCGCGTCAGTGATGACTTTGCTGTTGGCAGCTTTTGGTCGTATTTGCATAGCATCGCCTAAGTGCCCTGATATTTCGCCAATTCGGCCAAGCGCGATTAATTCCATTTGTTCTTCCCAGTCACGTTGTAACTGTGCGTCCTGGCAGGGCGTGGGCTGCCACAAAAAACCACTGCCGATGGCACGCTCAAAAGGAGGAATTTCACGTTCACCTAAAATAGGTAACCATAGAACATGATTGAGCTTTTTACGTACATTACTTTGCTTCCAAGTCATGCCGGTCACATTTAATAGCGGTGTGACAGAAACAAATGTGGTTTCGAGTGGTTTACCTTTATACGAAATAGGCAATGTTTTTAGCTCGACGCCTAACTCTTCAAAATCAGGAGTCGGTTTAGAGCCTGCACTAGCACCTAATACGTACTCAATAAGTTGCCCAGTCCAGCCTTTCTCTTTAAGTAAATCTTCGGGAGTTTTAAATTGATACTGCTGTGCGACTTGGCCTAAAGTTAACCCTGCAATATTATTGACTCGGTTCATTAATTCATTGATTGAGTTTGGTTTTTCTGGACGCATAGCTTATTAATCGATTGTAAGTTTGACAGTACCATGATAGCAAAGTGACTACGCCGTGAATATATTTGTATTTGGGTGTTTTTTGCCCAGGGGGGTTCTGGAGCTATTTTAAACAGCGCTTAAATTGCTGTGATTAAGCTCAAACCTCTGTTATTTATGGTTTTTTTATTTTTATTGAGCTATTCATCGGCGATTTATATAAAACTTGTCTGGATAAATACAGTTATATAAACATGTTTATCCACAGAATCTGTGGAGAAAGGCATTTATCAGTAGCTGTATTGTGGATTCGTTTGCAAAATAAGCATAGTTAATAAAGGTTATGCACAAGCTGTGGGTAAGATGCGGAAAAAATGTAATAGTATTTGCCGTATTGCAGCTAATGTGGAACAATCATTAAAAATCGACTTACAAATGAGGCACTAAGGTGATTGATGCCGAAGGTTTTCGTGCCAATGTCGGAATTGTAATTTGCAATAATCAAGGACAGGTTTTTTGGGCTAGACGATATGGTCAGCACTCTTGGCAATTCCCGCAAGGCGGTGTCGACAGTGGCGAAACTCCCGAACAAACTATGTATCGAGAATTACACGAAGAGGTTGGTTTACGACCTGAAGATGTAGAAATTGTAGCAAATTCAAAACATTGGTTGCGTTATAAGTTACCCAAGCGTTTGATCCGCCGAGACTCAAGTCCGGTGTGTATTGGGCAAAAACAAAAATGGTTTTTATTAAAACTGCGTTGTAAAGATGAAGATGTAAACTTACTTAAAACCCATCATCCGGAATTTGATGATTGGCGTTGGGTTAGTTATTGGTATCCAGTAAGGCAAGTCGTGTCGTTTAAGCGTGATGTTTACAGACGTGTGATGAAAGAGTTTGCCCCATTTGCGATGCCGTTTAATAAACGTGAACAGCATAATGATACATGGCGTCATAAAGGTAGATGATGCAATAAGGGCTAATGAGAAGTTAAATACATAGGAGCAGCATAATGCTGGCAACACTGAGATCTATCGCTGAGTCGGTATCGCGTCAAGCGAGCCTAGACAGTGCGTTGTCATGCTTTGTGACAATGGTTAAAGATGCCATGCAAACACAGTGCTGTTCTATTTATTTTGCCGATTACAGTCAAGATAACTTTGTATTGATGGCTACCGAAGGTTTAAACCCTGACGCAGTTGGTAAATTTAGAATTGGTTTTACCGAAGGTTTAGTGGGCTTGGTTGCACAGCGTGAAGAGCCTATTAATATTGCATTTGCAAAATCACACCCCCGTTTTAAACTCTCCCCTGAAGTGAATGAAGAAGGCTATAATGCCTTTTTGTCTGTGCCGGTTGTGCATCAAAAAAAGGTATTGGGTGTTATTGTTGTTCAGCAAAAAATAGCTCGTGTATTTAGCCAAGACGAAGAGTCCTTTTTAATTACTCTTTCTGCACAGCTAGCCTCACAACTAGCACATGCTGAAATAAAAGAAGTATTACGGCTTGATGAGTCTTCTCATCAAACATCGGTTTTAAAAGGGGTTTCAAGTGCGCCAGGAATTGCAATAGGGCAAGCGTTTGTTGTGCTTCCTAAGCTTGATTTTAAATCTATCGAGCTTAAGCATGATGATAACACCACAGAACAGCGACGTTTATTTACGCAAGCCGTATCTGCTACGCGCAAAGAGTTTAATACTTTATCGCTCACTTTAAGTGACTCGATTCCCCAAGAAGCCCTTGCCGTATTTGATGTTTATCAGCAATTATTAGATGCAAAAAGTTTAGGCCAAAATGTTGAAGCTGAGCTTAAAGAAGGCTGGAGTGCGCAAAGTGCATTAAAAATTGTTATAGAGCGTTTAATTGCGCAGTTTAACGCCATGCAAGATCCTTATATTAAAGAGCGCGCAGTTGATGTTAAAGACATTGGCTTGCGGGTTTTACATCACTTAATTAATACTGAGCGTGCGGTTAAAGACTACCCCCAAGATACTATTTTAATTGCTAATACGTTAACGCCTGCCATGCTTGCCGAAGTACCCAAAGGGCATTTAGCGGGGGTGGTAAGTGTTAACGGTGCTGCTAATAGCCATGCCTCTATATTAACTCGTGCTATGGGTATCCCTGCTATTTGGGGTATTGAAGACTTACCGTTACTACAATTTAATGCCAAAGCGATGATCTTAGATGCCTACGCGGGGCGCTTATATATCTCGCCTTCGCAAATGCTTAAAGACGAATACACTCGGATGCAATATCAAGAAACAATCTTGAATGATAAGTTTGTTGCTGAACAAGATTTTGAGGCTATTACGCTTGATGGCGAACATATTAGCTTATTGCTTAATGCGGGGCTCGATCTTAATACTGATAACAATAACGACAAAATATGTGATGGTGTTGGCCTTTATCGAACTGAAGCATGGTTTATGCAAAAAGGACAATTCCCCTCGCAGTCTGAGCAAGAAAAATGGTATCGCGAAGTTTTAGCTAGTTATCATCCAGAACCCGTTGTGATGCGTACTTTAGACATTGGTGGCGATAAAGTACTTGATTACTTTGATATTAGTGAAGAAAACCCTTTTTTAGGTTGGCGTGGTATACGGATAACGCTTGATCATCCTGAGCTTTTTTCAGCTCAACTCAAAGCTATGCTAAAAGCAAATGTTGGCTTAGGTAATTTGAAAATTATGCTACCGATGATAAGCGGCGCAGAAGAGGTGGATGAAGCGTTAGGATTATTAGAGCAAGCCTATTTTGAACTTTCAGAAAAGTACCCAGAGACAGTTATTGAACGTCCTGAAATAGGTATTATGTTAGAAGTCCCTTCAAGCGTATTTTTACTGCCAGAATGGTCTAATAAAGTTGATTTTTGTTCGGTGGGTAGTAACGATTTAACCCAGTACATGTTAGCGGTAGATCGTTCTAATGCGCGCGTAGCTGAGCTATTTAATCCTTATCACCCTGGAGTATTACGAGTACTACATAAAGTCGCTAAAGAATGTTTAGCTCTTGAATTACCCTTTAGCTTATGTGGTGAGCTGGGTGGCGATCCTGAAGGTGCATTATTATTAATCGCCATGGGATATCGGCGCTTAAGTATGAACTATTCATCATTGAATAAAATGAAATGGGTAATTAGGCGCTTAAAAGTAAGTGATATGGAAAAATTGTTAGCTGAGTGTCTAGCACAATCAAATGCCAAACAAGTCTTAAGGCTTACCCGTAACTTTATGCTTGAACACCAGTTAGGTGACTTATTTTATACGCCTAACAAACAAACGAGTGACTAAAGGTAAGTAAAGTTTTCTTTTAAATAAGTGATATATTGCATTAGTATATGCATATAACTAAAAATAAAAGAGTTTGCTATGCATGACTCAGTATTACTTATAATTGGCTGCGCAGTACTTGGTAGCGTAGTTGGTTTTTTAGCGGGTTTATTAGGTATTGGTGGTGGACTTATCATCGTGCCAGTATTAAGCGCTTTATTAGTGCACTTTAATGTGGCCTCAATAGAGCATGTTATGGTGATTGCCATTGCGACATCGCTTGCCTCTATTATATTTACTTCAACATCTTCAGCTCTCGCTCATCATAAAAATAGTAACGTACCTTGGCATCTTGCTCCTTGGGTAATGAGTGGGGTGGGCTTAGGTGCTTTAATAAGTGGTTTTGCAGCCAGTTATATGCCAGAAAAAATGCTCCGTGTGGTGTTTGCTATAAGTGTTGTATTTATTGCAGCAAGAATGGTGCACTCAACACGCAGAAAGATTATTCACGAGCGCCCATTACCTAAAGGCCCCATATTAGGAAGCATTTGTGCCCTAATGGGCGCACTAGCAGGGTTAATTGGCATTGGCGGCGGGGCATTAATTGTACCGCTGTTAAATTATTTCTCAGTGGATATTAAAAAATCCATAGGCTGCGCTGCGGCTTGTGGTATCGTCATTGCGCTATTTGGTTCGGTTGGGTATATTTCTGCTGGTTGGAAGGTTACTGACTTATCGCATGGCTTTATCGGCTTTGTGTATTTACCCGCATTATTAGGAATTGTTACTACTTCGTGGTTTATGGCTCCTGTTGGTGCGAAGGCGACACATTATTTACCGGTTTCAACAATTAAAAAATTCTTCGCGGGGTTATTAATAATCATCGCGCTGCAAATGGTTTTTAGCTAAAGGTTTATTTATATGGCACTTGAGTTTCCAGAAATTGATCCGATCATTTTTTCAGTCGGGCCACTGAGCGTACGTTGGTATGGATTAATGTATTTAATAGGGTTTGCTTTTGCGATGTGGTGGGCGAACCGCCAAGCTGCCAAACCCAACTCAGGCTGGAGTAAAGAACAAGTAAGTGACTTACTCTTTTATAGCATGCTAGGGGTGATTTTAGGTGGTCGTATTGGTTATGTGCTATTTTATCAATTTAGTTACTTTTTAGAAAATCCGCTGTACTTATTTAGAATTGATCAAGGCGGAATGTCTTTCCATGGCGGTACTTTAGGGGTGATAACTGCTATATTTGTATTTGCTTGGACGCGTAAAAAATCAATATTTGCCGTCGGTGACTTTGTTGTGCCATTAGTACCTGTTGGCCTACTTGCTGGGCGTATTGGTAATTTTATTAATGGCGAGTTGTGGGGGCGCACCACTGACGTACCTTGGGCAATGGTATTCCCAACTGGCGGACCATTACCGCGCCATCCATCGCAGCTTTATGAAGCCTTTTTTGAAGGGGTAGTGTTATTTATTATTTTGTATGTTTTTGCTAAAAAACCACGCCCAGCGGGCAGTATTGCCGGCGTATTTTTACTAGGCTATGGGGTATTTCGCTTTGCGATTGAATACTTCAGAGAGCCCGATGCGCACTTAGGCTTATTTGCTGGGTTTATTTCAATGGGGCAAATTTTATCGCTACCTATGGTTGTTGGTGGGTTAGGTTTGATTATTTGGGCTTATAAAAAGCCACAGCCTGTTTTAGCAAATAAAGCTTAAGAGTTAAAAATGAAACAATATTTAGAGTTATGTCAGCGTATTGTTGATGAAGGTATTTGGGTTGAAAATAAGCGTACAGGAACGCGTTGTTTAACAGTAATTAATGCTGAACTTGAATACGATGTAGCTAATAATCGCTTTCCAATGATTACGACTCGTAAAAGTTATTATAAAGCAGCAATTGCAGAGCTACTAGGCTATTTACGTGGTTATAGCAGCGCTGCGCAATTTCGCGAGATTGGCTGTATGACTTGGAATGCTAACGCCAACGAAAACCAGGCTTGGTTAAATAACCCACATCGTAAAGGCGAAGACGATATGGGGCGTGTATATGGTGTGCAGGGTAGAGCATGGCAAAAGCCCGACGGCACGCCACTTGATCAATTGAAAAAAGTCATCGATAACTTAAAAAGTGGTGTTGATGATCGCGGCGAAATAATTACGTTTTATAACCCTGGTGAGTTTGAGTTAGGCTGTCTGCGCCCATGTATGCATACGCATACTTTTTCATTGTTAGGCGATACGTTGTATTTAACTTCGTATCAGCGCAGTTGTGATGTCCCGCTTGGCTTAAACTTCAACCAAATTCAATGCTTTGTATTATTAGCATTGGTTGCACAGATTACCGGCCATAAAGCAGGTAAGGCGTATCATAAAATTGTTAACGCCCATATTTACGAAAATCAGCTTGAGTTAATGCGTGATGTGCAATTAATACGTGAGCCGTTTGAGTCTCCAACGCTTAGCATTAACCCAGAGATTAAAACTCTTGAAGATATAGAAACCTGGGTTACCCGTGATGACTTTAAAGTAGATAACTATCAATGTCATGACGCAATAAAATACCCATTTTCAGTTTAAAATTTATCAATAATCACTTTTAAGGAAAAACACATGAAAGCAGTGATCCCAGTAGCAGGACTTGGCACACGTATGTTGCCAGCAACTAAAGCAATTCCAAAAGAAATGCTACCTATCGTAGACAAGCCATTAATTCAATATGTTGTTAATGAAGCGGTTGCCGCAGGTGTTAAAGAAATTGTATTAGTAACGCATTCAAGTAAAAATTCGATTGAAAACCATTTTGATACTAGTTTTGAACTTGAAGCAACGCTCGAAAAACGCGTAAAGCGTCAATTATTAGCTGAAGTACAAGCAATTTGCCCTGATGATGTGACCATTTTGCATGTACGTCAAGGTGAAGCTAAAGGGCTAGGTCACGCTATAAATTGCGCAGCACCGATTATTGGTGATGAACCATTTATAGTTATTTTACCTGATGTGATAATAGATGAAGTAGAAAGCGATCTTAAAAAAGATAACCTTGCTGAAATGATCTCCCGCTTTGAAGAAACCAGCGAAAGCCAAATTATGGTTGAAGCCGTACCAAAGGAAGATGTAGATAAGTTTGGTGTGGTTGATTTAGGGGATGTTAACTTAGAGCAAGGTCAAAGTTCAGCTATTTTTAACATGGTTGAAAAGCCACCAGTAGATAAAGCACCATCGAATTTAGCGGTTGTAGGGCGTTATGTGTTAAGCAAAAACATTTGGCCGCTACTTGCTAAAACACCTAAAGGCGCGGGTGATGAAATTCAACTGACCGATGCCATAGCTATGCTTATGAAAACAGAAACCGTAGATGCTTATGCTATCAAAGGCCGTAGCCATGATTGCGGTAGTAAGTTAGGTTACTTAAAAGCAAATATTGAATTTGCATTGCGTCGTGAAGAATTTAAAGATGAGCTTACGCCATTCATTAAATCACTGCTTTAATAGACTTACCTTATATAAAATAAAAAGAGTGCCATCGGCACTTTTTTTATTTTTAGGTTCAACTTTGAAAGCATACTTATAAAATATTGAATTATTTTAACCGCTTGATTTAAAAAATAAGTGGCGGTTATAATAGCCAAGGTATATCACTCTTCATGGCCTCTTAGTTAAATGGATATAACGGCCCCCTCCTAAGGGGCAGTTGCAAGTTCGATTCTTGCAGGGGCTACCAGTTTGGTAGGTACAAATAATAGATTTATGAATTCACAAATAAAGGAGGCTGTGGCCTCCTTTATTTAAGTAAATTGAGTTTAGTTACCAGGACCGCATTCTAGGCACTGATTAACAATGTCTGGACCAAATTTAAGCTTGGCGTTTACGTTACGAAGTGCAGTACGTAGGCCTTCTTCAATTACTGGGTGATAAAATGGCATGTCGAGCATTTGTGGTACGGTCATTTTGTTTTGTACCGCCCAAGCCAATAAATGAGCTATATGTTCGGCTTGTGGTCCGATAAACTCCGCACCTAAGAATAGTCCGGTGCCTTGCTCTGCGTAAACATGCATGTGACCTTTGTTTTTTAGCATTACGCGGCTACGGCCTTGATTTTCAAAGCTCACTTCACCAACTTCAAAACAACCACATTCACCTAAGCGATCAGTGATTTGTTTGTAGGTTTCACCGACCATAGCAATTTGCGGGTCGCTGAATACGGCGGAAATAGAGGCACGGCGTAAGCCATTACGTATATCAGGGAAGCGTCCGGCATTTTGTCCTGCAATAGTGCCTTGATCGCTTGCTTCGTGCAGTAGTGGCAGCATGTTACTGGCATCACCGGCAATAAATATATTTGAATCGCCGCACTGCATGGTGTGCTTATCAGCTAGAGGAACGCCACGTTCGTTAAGCTCTATGCCTGTGTTTTCAAGACCCAGTTTATCGGTATTTGGTACGCGGCCAGTGGCAGCGAGTACATAATCAAATTGTTCGGTTTGTTTGTTACCATTTTTATCTGTATAGGTAAGTTGTGCTTTATTGCCAACTTGTTTCATGTCAGAAACGTCAGAGTCAGTATCAACATAGAACTCTTCGGCAAATACGGTATTTGCGTAATCTTTAATAGCAGGGTCGGTTATGGGGCCTATTGCGCCACCAACCCCAAATAGTTTTACTTTAACACCTAAGCGGTGCAGGGCTTGGCCAATTTCAAGGCCAATAACGCCGGGACCAAATACAGCAACTGATTCTGGTAGGTCTTGCCAATCAAAGACATCATCGTTGATGATTAATCGATCGCCAAAGTTATTAAATACACCTGGGTAGGCTGGGCGAGAGCCGGTGGCGATTACAAAACGTTTAGCGGTAATAATAGTGTGATCGTCAATTTGTATACGGTTGGTATCTAAAAATGTTGCATGACCACGAATTTTATCTTCACTTGGAAGTTCCTCAACAGTTTCAACAACAAAGCCTGCAAAACGATCACGTTCGCTGCGTACGCGTGCCATAACCGCTTTACCGTCTATTTCTGGTGTTGAGCTATGAACGCCAAATGCCGGAGCTGCTTCAATTGCGTGCGCTGCTTCAGCCGCCGCAATTAACAATTTACTCGGCATACAACCAACGCGAGCACACGTAGTACCATAAGGACCTGATTCAATCATTAATACGTTGGCAGTATGTTGTTTTGCGTTACGGTAGGCGCTTAAGCCAGCAGTGCCTGCGCCAATTACTACTACGTCAGTTTGCAGTTCTTTCATTGTATTTCCTTAAAATAAAAAAGGGGCTAACAGCCCCTTTTAATAGCATTGGGAGTGTTAAATACTAAGCAAAGTATTTTTCTAAATCGTCAGAGCCACCGATGTGCTTACCACCAATAAATATTTGCGGTACTGTTTCACGACCTGAAATTGCTTTTAAGCTTGTTAACGAAGTGCCAGCACCCATGGTGATTTCTTCATAAACAAGGCCTTTGCTGTGTAATAGCTCTTTCGCTTTTTTGCAAAATGGGCAGCCTGGTTTAGTAAATACGCTTACTGCTTCTGGTTTAACTTGCTCAGGGTTGATGTAGTCAAGCATGGTATCAGCGTCTGATACTTCAAACGGGTCGCCTGGCTTCTCTGGTTCGATGAACATTTTTTCAATTACGCCATCTTTTACCAGCATAGAATAGCGCCAGCTGCGTTTGCCAAAACCTAGGTCATTTTTATCTACTAACATGCCCATGCCGTCAGTAAATTCACCGTTACCATCAGGAAGTAGGGTAATGTTTTGTGCTTCTTGGTTTTCAGCCCATGCATTCATTACAAAGGTATCATTTACGGATAAACATACAATATCATCAACACCATTTTGCTTAAGTACACCAGCTAACTCGTTATAGCGTGGTAAGTGTGTTGATGAGCAAGTTGGTGTAAATGCCCCCGGTAATGAAAACATAACAACCGTTTTACCTTTGAAAATGTCATCTGTAGATACTGATTTCCATTCGTCATTTTGGCGCGTTGCGAATGTAACTTGTGGTACTTTTTTGCCTTCAATATTGTTTAACATATTTTAGTTCCTCTTGATTTGTTGATAATCATTATGCGTTTAAATTAACGATAGGTCTAATCATTTGTTTGTATTAGATTGATTTGTAAAATCGATTGAATGATTGTTGTTATATAATTGGTGCTTTGCTGTTATATAACTGCGTTACTAAACGAATGTAAAGTAATAGCGTTTTTTTAGTTTAATTGCTAGGCAATATAATAAAACGACATGAAGATTTATTGACAATTACCTTAACAAACTGAGCTGAACTTAAACTTTATCAATGAGATAAGCTTAGAATAAGGAGGAATAATATCGAATGGTGCTAATGCAAAAATAGATTGAAGAGGAGTTAAAGCGGCTTATACCCATATATAGGTATAAAAGCCGCTACTTTATATTTAATGAGGTACTTATTGACTTACTAATTCAACCACATCATTTATTTGTACGTTGGGTAGCGGTTGGTCATCAATGCTTATCGCAATGGCTGATTGTTGATATAGCTGCATCACTTTAATTTTATTTAATGTGGTAATACGATTAGACACTTTATTACCTGCAGCGTCGGTTAAATAATTGCGATGAGCAATACTGAGTACTTGGCCTTGCTGTAAGCCATTGTAGATTGTAGGTGGTAGGCAATTGTTTGCTGAAAATATTTGCTGAACACATCAATCAATTCCACTTTCTCAAAAGCACTGATACCCCATCGTAATAGAGGGAGTCAGTATTTTCCCACAAGATATACTGAACGACTTGTTGAAGTAGGCAGTCTGCAGGTAACCCAATAACAAAATCGATAAATTATTGATTTAAAGTGGAAAATATTCATATTAACACCACGTGGAGAAACGTTGATGCTGTTGAATATGCGACCTTAGAGTGGGTCAGTTGGTTTAACAATCAATGGTTATATCTTCAATTAGGTCTGTTTCACTAGTTTAATGTGAAGCAAACTACTCGTTTTAATTTAAGCGAGTCAGGTAAAGTGGCCTAACTTAAATAAATGGGTCTGCGATAAACTCGGGGCGATTCATATTCGTATTACCCTACCATTATGGTAAACTAACGCCTAATTTTGGTTAAGAGAATAGTTATCTTGTTACACATTAAGTCCGTCTCCTGCATCAAGCAAGAACGTTGTTTGTTTGCGGATCTTAATTTTAGCCTGAAATCAGGTCAAATCATGCAATTGGCGGGGCCTAACGGCGCTGGTAAAACATCTTTATTGCGTATAATTGCGGGTTTTGCTACGCCTGATGAAGGGCAGATTTTGTTTCAAGATAAACCAATTGATTGTCACTATGATGAATTTGCCCGCGAGTTATTATTTATTGGCCATAAAACGGGAGTCAATACTCAGCTCAGTGCCATTGAAAATGTACGTTTTTGGTTACAGATACAAGGTTATACCTGCCCAGCGGATCTTTATCCGGTGATGGCTAAAATTGGCTTGGTTGGTTTGGAAGATGTACCTGTTAGAACTTTATCTGCGGGTCAGCAACGCCGAGTCGCGTTAACCCGATTATGGCTCAGTGATGCCAAGGTTTGGGTATTAGATGAACCTTTCACTGCACTCGATAAAGCAGGGGTAAGTTACCTTCAGCAGCGTTTTATTGAACATTTGGATAATGGTGGTGCTATTTTGCTTACTACTCATCAAGATTTAACCGCTCAGTTTAGTGAACTAAAAACTGTGACGTTGGAGTACCACCACTAATGATTCGTCAGCATTCATATTGGCGCTTATTTTGCGCTGTATTGAACAAAGACTTACGTTTGGCGTTTCGCAAGCGTGCAGAAATTGTTAATCCCATATTATTCTTTTTAATTGTTATTACTTTATTTCCGTTAGCAATTGGCCCAGAACCCGGTCTACTTGCTCGTATGGCGCCGGGTATAATTTGGGTTGCGGCCTTATTATCGACTATGTTGGGGCTTGATAAGTTGTTTCGTGATGATTACCACGATGGCAGCTTAGAGCAACTTATTGCCTCGTCCTATCCATTACCTGTTACTGTATTAGCTAAAGTGACAGCGCACTGGGTCATTACTGGTTTGCCGTTGGTACTTATGACGCCAGTGTTTGCATTATTACTCAATTTAGAGACAACGGCGCTCAGCGCTACAGTACTTACCTTGTTGCTAGGCACACCATTATTAAGTTTTATAGGTGCTATTGGTGCAGGGCTTACTGTGGGTCTACACAAGGGGGGCATTTTAATGAGTTTACTCGTCTTACCTTTGTATATTCCGGTACTTATTTTTGCAACATCTGCTATTGATACCAGTGCAATGTCATTGGATTACAGCGGACAGCTTGCCATCCTTGGTGCTATGTTAGTGGTTGCAACCCTTAGCGCACCAATCGCCATATCGTCAGCATTGAAAGTGAGTGTAAGTTAATATGTGGAAATGGTTACATCCCTATGCAAAAGCAGAACGTGCCTACCAATTGTGTAACACGTTGTTGCCTTATTTTGCCGTTGTTACGGTGATCTGTATGTTAGTTGGTTGGGTGTGGGGACTTGCCTATGCCCCTGCAGATTATCAACAAAAAGACAGTTACCGAATTATTTTTATTCATGTGCCTTCAGCTATATTATCAATGGGAGCGTACTCGTCGATGGCGATTGCTGCGGTGGTTGCGCTAGTGTGGCAGTTACGTAATGCCGAGCTTGCGGTGATAGCGATCGCGCCAGTAGGTGCTTGTATTACGGCTATCGCACTTATTACCGGTGCTGCGTGGGGAAAGCCTATGTGGGGAGCTTGGTGGGTGTGGGACGCGCGTTTAACCTCTGAGCTTATTTTGTTATTTTTATATTTAGGGGTGCTGTCTTTATATCATGCTTTTGAAGATAAAAAAGCGGCAGGGCGTGCCGCATCAATACTCGCGATTGTTGGAGTAATTAACTTACCTATCATCCACTTTTCAGTGGAGTGGTGGAATACCTTACATCAAGGTGCCACTATCACTAAATTTGATACAGAAGCTATTGATTCTAGTATGTTTTGGCCATTAATGGTTAACATTGTTGCGTTTGCAGCCTTTGTTGGTACGGTGACATTAATGCGCTTAAAAAATGAGATTCTTCAACGTGAGAAACAACGCCCTTGGGTGCGTCAGCTTGCGGATAAGGGCTAATTATGCAGTTTGATTCTTTTTCTGATTTTATTGCCATGGGTGGCTATGGCTTTTACGTATGGTTATCGTTTGGTAGCTGTGCATTAATTTTATTAGGTATTTTGTTTATGTCTCGTAATGATACCAAACGTATTTTAACCGATGTTAAGCAGCAAATGATTCGTGAAGAGCGTATCAAAAAGGCCAAGCAGGAGCAGCAATTATGAACCCAAGGCGTAAGAAGCGTTTACTAGCGGTTGTGGCTATTATTTTTGGGGTTGGCGCAACGATTGGTTTAGTATTGTATGCTTTACAAGAAAATATAAATTTATTTTATACCCCAAGTGAGCTTATAGAAGGTAAAGGCCCAAATAAAGAAAAGCCATTTGTAGGTCAAAAATTACGTATTGGAGGCATGGTTGTACCAGGCTCTGTGGTGCGTAATGAAACGAGTCTTAACGTGAGCTTTAAACTTATTGATACAGGCCCGCTTGTGACTATTAAATACCAAGGGATTTTGCCTGATTTATTTCGTGAAGGACAAGGTATTGTTGCACAAGGTGTGCTGATAGAACCAAATGTAATAGAAGCATTTGAAGTACTTGCTAAGCATGATGAAGAGTATATGCCTGCAGAAGTCGCCGAGGCTGTTAAAGGCATTAAGCACGAGAAACCGAAATATAATATAGATTACGGTAATTAAATATGATCCCAGAAATCGGATATTTTTCCTTAACACTAGCGATGGTGCTCAGTGTTTTACTGTGTATTTTTCCTTTATGGGGAGCTCATACGGGTAACTTACGGCTAATGCGAGCAGCGCCCTCGTTGGCAATTGGTCAATTTGGCTTTGTGGTTATTGCATTTGCGGCGCTTATATATGCAAGTTTAACGGATGATTTTACTGTTTCTTATGTGGCCTATCATTCAAGTAGTACCTTACCTTGGTATTATAAGATCACTTCAACATGGGGTGGCCATGAAGGCGCTATTTTATTATGGCTGGTGATGCAAGCTGGCTGGACAGCACTTGTTGCTGCGCGTTCTAAATCATTACCTTGGGTACTGCGTGCTCGAGTACTCGGTGTACTGGGCTTTTTAGGTGTGGGCTTTATGCTTTATACCTTATTGCTTTCTAGTCCATTTGAACGTTTATTACCCTATTTTCCTGTTGAAGGGCGTGACTTAAATCCATTATTGCAAGATCCTGGGATGATAATTCATCCGCCACTTTTGTATATGGGTTATGTTGGCTTATCTGTTTCATTTGCATTTGCTATTGCTGCTCTATTAACTGGTAAATTAGATAATACGTGGGCTAAGTGGTCACGTCCTTGGACAATGACAGCATGGGGATTTTTAACCTTAGGTATTACTATTGGCAGCTGGTGGGCTTATTCTGAGCTTGGCTGGGGTGGCTGGTGGTTTTGGGATCCTGTCGAAAATGCATCATTAATGCCTTGGCTTGTAGCTACTGCATTACTGCATTCGCTAACGGTGACTGAAAAGCGGGGGGTGTTTAAGTCGTGGACGGTATTACTAGCCATCGCTGCATTTTCATTAAGCTTATTAGGCACGTTTATTGTACGCTCAGGTATTATTGTATCGGTGCATGCATTTGCTACCGATCCTGATCGTGGTTTATTTATCTTGGCCTTTTTGGGCATCGTAGTGGGTGGGGCTTTAACCTTGTACGCCTTACGTGTATCACAAGTGCGCAGTGAAGGACGCTATAAATTTATGTCACGCGAAGTGGCGTTATGGCTCAATAATATATTTTTAATTGTGGCCACATTAATTGTTTTACTAGGTACCTTATTACCGATGGTTCATAAAGAAATGGGGCTGGGTAGTATATCAATTGGCGAACCGTTCTTTAATAAGATGTTTGCGATTTTAATTGTGCCATTCGTTATTTTAATGGGTATTGGTCCATTACTTCGCTGGAAGCAAAATAAACTTATTTCACTACGTAATAAACTGATGTTCGCAGCATCTATGAGTGTGATCGTTACTGCTACGTGGTTATATTCAAGCTATGACGTAGTTGCACCACTGACTATGCTGGCAACAACCTTGGCCGTTTGGATTTTATTCGCTACTGGTGCTGATCTGTATAGTAAAGTATCGGTGCAAACAAGCCTAAAAGAAGGCTTTAAGCGTTTAACACTTAGCTACTGGGCAATGGTACTTGGCCATGTTGGTTTAGCGTTTGTGATTGCTGGTGTAACATTAACCTCTGCTTATTCTGTCGAGCGTGATGTGGCAATGGACCCCGGCGATGTTGTGCAGTTGAATCAATATGAATACCGTTTTGAAGGTGTAAACACCATTCGTGGCCCTAATTACAGTGGTCATGCGGGGGAAGTGAGTGTGCTTAAAAACGATAAGCTAGTAACCGTTTTACACGCTGAGAAACGCCGTTATGATATTGGTATGCAATTTATGACTGAAGCCGCAATTGATGCCGGCTTTACCCGCGACTTATATTTAGCGCTTGGCGAACAGCTAAGCCATGGTGCATGGTCATTACGTATCTATCACAAACCTTACGTTCGCTGGATGTGGATTGGCGGTATTTTAATTTCACTAGCAGGCTTTTTAGTCTTGGGTGATAAACGTTATCGCACGAAACTCAAAACGCGACAGGAGCGTGATGTATGAACCGTAAAGCTGTCGCTATTTTACCGTTATTAATTTTTGCCTTTTTGTGTGTGTTTTTATATCAAGGTTTATTTGCTAATCCAAGGGAGTTACAAACAGGGCGGATTGGCCAAACTATGCCAGAATTTAATTTACCTGACTTAATGCAAGATGATAAGCGCTGGACACAAAATGACTTAGACGGTGATGTATACTTGCTCAATGTATGGGGCACTTGGTGCCCAACGTGCTTAGTGGAGCTTGACTATTTAACTCAGCTACGTGAGCAAGGGGTTAATATTATTGGTTTATATTATGTACAAAGCTATGATTCTGACTTTGACGGTCCATTTGATATGCAAGCACTACGAAATGATGTATCAAGCATGCTCGCGCGAACAGGTAACCCTTATCAGTTTAACATTTTAGACTTAGACCGAACCCTAGCTCTTGATTTAGGAGTCTCTGGTGCACCTGAGACATTCTTAGTAAACAGCGAAGGGGTGATTTTGTTGCATCACACTGGCGATATTAATCCACGTGTTTGGCGCGCTAAATTTGCACCATTAATGCAGGAGCTCACACCATGAAATATATTTTAGCCTGCTTTTTACTCGTTATGAGTATTACAGTTCATGCTGAACAAGACCGTTATCAATTTGCTAATGATGAACAAGCTCAGCGCTTTAGTGAACTAACAAAAGAGCTACGTTGCCCTAAGTGTCAAAATCAAAATATTGCTGATTCTGATGCTGTAGTAGCAAAAGATTTACGTGATAAAGTGCTTGCGCTAGTTCACGAAGGTAAAAGTAAGGATGAAGTGATTGATTATATGATTGATCGCTATGGTTACTTTGTGCACTACGATCCACCAGTTACCCCTGCTACTTTGGTGCTGTGGGTATTACCTGTATTGATAGTTATTGTGGGCTTTGGTTTTATTGTTATTCGTCAGCGTAAAGCGTCTGTTAAACAAACGTGGAGTGCTGAGGATGAAGCATTACTGGCAAAACTTATCAAACAAAATCAACGTCAGGAGCAAAACTAAATGGCATTAATGTGGGCTTCTTTTGCATTACTCACTCTGCTGGCATTGCTCTTTGTTTGTGTGCCTTTTTTGCGTAAAGAAAAGGTACAGCAGTTAGATGCTAATGCGAACTCAGAACTAATTAATATTTATCATCAACGTTTAGAAGAATTACGTGCAGATCTTGAAAATAAACGTATTGAACAGCAAAGCTATGATGAGTCAATAATCGAATTGAAATGCCGCTTACTCAATGAGCTATCATTCGAAAAATCATTGAATAGTAAAGGTAATAATCGTATTTTCGCGCTTACGGGTAGTGCCTTTTTAGTGGTGTTGACGGGAGTGTTTTATAGTTTTACTGGCAGTGAAACACAAATAAAAAACTGGCATGATGCAATGGCTAACTTAGCAAGTTTCGGTGAGCGTGCTGTTATGCAACAAGGTGAGCCCCTTACCCCTAATGAATTACAAGCGTTTGCGCTTGGCCTTAGAACTAAACTTGACCAAAGTGGTGACGACGAAGTCGCGTGGATGTTATTAGGCCGTGTTGCCATGTCGTTGAATGAGTATGATATGGCGCAGCAGTCATTTGATAACGTGTTGCGTATGAATCCAGATAACCAACAAGTATTAGTGAGCTATAGTCAAGTATTACTACTTGAAGGCAATGAAGCTAATATGACCCGTGCAGCAGGTATGTTGTCAAAGGTTTTAAAAGATGATCCGACTAATTTAGATGCTATTTCATTATTAGCGTTGATTGCCTATGAACGTAAAGATTGGCGACAAGCAAAGTTAGCTTTTGAAGTGCTGTTATCGAGTATGGACAAAAGCGACTTACGTTATTCCATGATTAAACAACGAATTGAAGAAATTGATCAGCAAATTACCTCACAAAGTGATACACAAGCATCGGAATCTATATCGGTCAAAAGCAACCCAGTCAGCCATACTGCAAAAATAGCTATCACTGTAGATATAGCGCAATCACTCATTGAACAGTTGCCCACAGAAGGTACTTTATTTGTATTTGCTAAAGCAGCAAATGGGCCACCCATGCCGCTTGCGGTAGTAAAACTTACAGAGTATCAATTCCCACTAACTGTTGAGCTTAGTGATAGTAATGCGATGGTTGAGGGACTTACTTTATCAAGCGTTGAAGATATTATATTAACGGCGCGTATCTCAAAAGATGCCACGGTAATGCCATCAGCAGGAGAGCTTGAAGGGCTGTCAAAAACCCTAAAACGCAGCGAAACGACTAACTATCAGTTAAAGATTGATACCGTAATACAATAAGGATAGAAAATGTTGATACGAGGACTTTTTTTGAGCGCAATAATGATACTGAGTGGTTGCGCTCAAGTTCCAGACGAAAAGGTCGATGAGCGGGATCCTTTACAGTCTTTTAATCGTCCTATGTACGATTTTAATATGGATGTGCTGGATGCTTATTTATTGCGTCCGGTGGCTGTAGGTTATGTGGCGGTCACTCCGGTAGCGGTCAGAAGTAGTATTGTTAACTTCACTGATAATATTTCTGCCCCTACCGATGTGATCAATGCATCTCTTCAGGGGAAAGCTGGTAATGCGGGCATTAGTATGGCGCGCTTTTTAGTAAATTCTACGGTGGGTCTTTTTGGTTTATTTGATGTTGCAAGTTCGCTCGGGTTGAATATAGTCGATGAGGATTTTGGGCAAACTCTAGGGGTATGGGGCGTTGGCGATGGTGCTTATCTAATGCTACCTGGTATGGGGCCGTCAACAGCACGTAACCTAAGTGGCGATGTGGTAGATGGCTTTATACTGCCTAAAATCACACTAACTACACCAGAAACAGTGCTCGTGTTTGCACTAAAAGCTGTTGAGGCACGAGCATCACTTATTCCACAAGAAAGCTTATTAAATGAGTCACTCGACCCGTACATATTTATGAAAGATATCTATTTTCAACGCCAGTTATATGAACTGCACGATGGTAACCCACCGATTGAAAAAGAGCCTGATGACTTTGATGAAGACTTTTTAGATAGTCTATAATTAATACGCAAGTATAAAAAATGCCAGTAAATTACTGGCATTTTTATTTATATCCCTTTGCAGTGATATAAATTTATTAGTCACCGAATACAGATATTTGCTCACTGGCCCAGTTTAACGCATCGTGATAAGCGTCAGTCACTTTTTTATCCGCTAACCTGTTGAATAGACTCTAAAATTTAAACTGCAATTTTATCTTTATCTAATAAGGTAGGGGAGCCCTTTTTTAGAGTTGCCTTTTTTAGAGTTTCAAGGGTAAAGATGGTATAGGCTAGCTTGCTATCAGTTAAATCTTCTAAGGCGAAGTTAAATTGGCTTCCTTCGTTCTTTTTTCAGGTGGCTTCATCACCGTCAATGCCTGGGAAAACATTATCTATCCCATCACGAAAAAGTAACTCGTAACCTATTAGCTTTTTATCACGGGCTTAAGTTTGTTGGCGAGCAGCATAAAAATACATAAAAAGTCGATCCAAATCAGTTAATCGATACACCTGCAACATATTGTAAAATATTTTAAATTGCATTAATAAAAAGGTTAAAGTAAATCTATAGTGCTGAACTATTTATAATTATTGTTATAATTTTGGGTAAGCAGAATAAAATAACCATTACCTTGCGATAAATATAAATGTTTGTAATTATTAATACAAAGTGAATAGTGTTAAACGCAGCCGAGTGGAGTTATCGGCTAAAGCCATGATATAGTCAGATACTGAGTTGGTTTTTATACCAATAATGTCTTTTATAGCAGCAATGTGAGTCATTATTAGGATTAAGAGCCAAATTTTAAACGTCTACTGCTTAGATTGGAGGCAAATTTGGAAATTGGAATGATAATTTCGCTAGGACTGTACTTTGTAGTCATGCTGGGGATAGGTTTTTACGCATACAAACAATCTACCGGTGATGTATCAGGCTATATGCTAGGTGGTCGTAATCTGCCACCGAGTGTTGCTGCGTTGTCGGCAGGTGCGTCTGATATGAGTGGCTGGTTGCTCATGGGCTTACCCGGGGCAATGTATTTATTTGGTTTAAGTAAAGTATGGATTGCAATTGGTTTAGTTGTGGGTGCTTGGGCAAACTACTTTTTAGTGGCGCCAAGGCTTCGTGTTTATACTGAAAAAGCTAATGATTCTATTACCATTCCAGACTATTTTTCTAATCGCTTCGCCGATAATAAAAATATTCTTCGTGTAATTTCAGCTATTGTGATCATCGTTTTCTTCACCTTATATACATCATCCGGCGTAGTTGCAGGTGGTAAGTTGTTTGAAAGCTCATTTGGTATGAGCTACGAAATGGGTCTTTATGTTACTACCAGTATGGTGGTGGTTTACACCTTGTTTGGTGGTTTTTTAGCCGTAAGTTTAACTGACTTTGTGCAAGGGTGTATTATGTTTATCTCTTTGCTTGCGGTGCCAATAGTTACTTACACCATGCTTGACCAGCCGGTATTAGATACACTGTCCAGTGCAAGTTATGATTTATTACTGAGCTCGCCAAAAGAAGATGAAATACATTCATTAAATATGCTGGATTGGTTTGCCGGAGGCTCAACAATTGCAATTATTTCAGCGTTAGCGTGGGGCCTAGGCTACTTTGGCCAACCGCATATTATTGTGCGTTTTATGTCAGTACGTTCCGTGAAAGATATGCCCGCAATGCGTCGTATTGGTATGTCTTGGATGACTTTATCAGCAATCGGTTCTGTGCTTACTGGTTTATTTGGTGCAGCATTTATAATAGAAAACCAAATGCCACTTGAAGATAAAGAAACAATCTTCTTAGTTTTATCGGAAGTAGTGTTTCATCCACTAATCGCTGGCTTTTTATTAGCTGCTATTTTAGCGGCCATAATGAGTACCATTTCGTCTCAGTTGCTGGTTTGTTCAAGCTCATTAACTGAAGATTTTTATAAAATATACTTGCATCGTGATGCGTCTCAAAAAGAGCTTGTGTCAGTGGGCCGAATTAGTGTGTTATTAGTGGCATTATTTGCAATATATTTAGCTTATGACCGTGATAGTTCAATTTTAGACTTGGTGAGCAATGCATGGGCTGGCTTTGGTGCCGCATTTGGTCCATTGGTGCTGATCAGTTTATATTGGAAGCGTATGAACTTTTATGGTGCGTTAGCGGGTATGGTTGTTGGTGCATTAACAGTATTGGTGTGGATATACGCGCCAATAACCATCGATGGCAAAGCATTAAGTTCGGTTGTTTATGAAATTATACCAGGCTTTATTTTATCTAGTATCGCCATTGTTGTGGTAAGTCTGGCAACCCCTGCGCCTGATGATGAAATAGTTGAATTATTTGATGAAGTAGAACGTTTACTTTAATAAAAATATAACAGCATAAAAAAAGGGACAACACTTGTTGTCCCTTTTTTATATTGCTTGTCCTTATTTGTGCTACACATTTAGGACTTAAAAGTAAATTAATTGGCCGGTTTATCTTTGGCTTCTTTGGTAGACTCGGCGGTTGGTGCTTTGGTTTTTTCGGCTTTTTTTACCGATTCTTTATTGCCTTTTAATACGGCCATAAACTGATCTTTTTCTTTTGCTATTTCAAGTGCTAACGACTCTATTTGCTGTTCACTTAATGGCACATCGACTTTTTCAAGTATTACTTCAAGTGATTCTGCAATATCGAGCATTTTATCATACGCATCCGCTTCTTTTTTGCTTGTAAACGTCATACGCTCGACTCCACTTCTTTCTACCACATATTTAATAACAACAGCCATGATCTCTCCTGCCAGCTTAGAAGGTAAATAACTACCTCAATTGAATACTGTTTTTTTATACAGTAAAGGTTTGCTGTCATTTTTGCAAGTGAACATTTTTATTTTTTATTATAGGTACATTGACAAAAAAGCGTCAGTCTACTTTAGTTAGTAAGGTCGAGCTTTTAGCTGACTTTATTTGGCGTTAGTCTAAAAGTAAGGCTTTTATTTTTAAATTTGCAACTATTAACAGTGTCCATGTAAGGACATCACGGAGGAAGAACATGAAGTTTATAACTTTAATAGTGGTATTACTACTGAGCTTATCATTTTCACATGTAGTAACAGCTGAGCCGGCTAAAAGTAAACCGATGAGTGAAATGAAAAGTGACAAAGTGAATATTAACAGCGCAAGTGCTGAACAATTGGCTATGCTGCCTGGAATTGGTGAAAGTAAAGCACAAGCAATTATTAATTATCGCACGAAGAAGGGAGAATTTAAGTCAGTTGAAGAACTGACACAAGTAAAAGGAATTGGCGATAAGCTACTGAGCAAGTTAGAAGGTAAAGTGACGCTCTGAGAGCTGTATAGCACAGGGCGAATTATTCGCCCTGTTTAAATTGCTGTATTGCTTTTGTTAAATGAGGTTTTGCAAACATGATCTCTACAGGTACAGTTAAAAGTGGGTAGCATAGGCCCGCTAAAAGTATAAAAGGTAATAATAACCAACCTTTTATACAAGCAAGTACAAAAAATACCGGGATAAGCAAAAATAGCTTAGCAATTCTCAACAGGACCTTACTACTTGCGCTGAGCTCACTTAATGCAATTGCAATGATTTGCTGACGCTCACGTATTTTAAACTCACTAAGAGCAGGAAGTTGGCTTGAAAAAAAGACCCACATATTAAATCGATTTCTTAGTAATTAGCCGACTAGCTAATATTGCGATGAAACTTAGTGCAAACAGTGCAAAAATAATTTCCATCCATGCTGGCATGCTAAGCCCTAAAAATTGCCAGTCAATATTACCGCAATCACCTGTTGCAGCAAAAAAGCTAGGTAGCCATTCATGTAATGGTATGATGCTTGGAAAGTTTGGTTCAAATTCGCAGCTAAATGCAAAAGGGTCGGTCGTGGTTTGCATTGCAATGTGCTCACGAGCAATTAAGAATCCCCAAATACTTGCAAGGCCCCAGCTAGTAAAGCCCATTACTCTAAATATTAATTTTGTTGGGTTAATCGCACCAACTAAGCCTGCTGCTAATAAACCTAGCATGGCAGTGCGTTGATAAATGCACATAATGCACGGTGCCAAATTCATTTGATATTGGAAAAATAAAGCGATAACTTCAAAGATAAAAGCACTTGCGGCCAATGATAACCAACTGGCGCGTTTTTGTGATAATTCTGTCAACCAATTCATAGTTTGTCCTGTAACAATTTAAAGTCTGATTATCACTTATCTATGAAAGCCTCTGCAAGCTAAAAACGGCTAAGTGGTGAGTCTTAATACTTAATAGTGGCTTTGTGTCGTAATTTAAATACAGAGAATTCTATGGTTACAATATTGTCGTTGACTTTGCTTGTTAGTTTGGTTTCGTCTGGTACAATCAGTCAGTTAATTTAAAATAAAACTGTGCGAATACGTGAGTAGGAAGTGAATGAGAATTTTTAAAGCTAAAAGCCCGGCTGGATTTGCTGAGGAGTACATTGTCGAATCTATTTGGAATGGTGACTTCCCCCCTGGATCTATCCTTCCTGCTGAGCGCGAACTTTCAGAGTTAATTGGCGTAACGCGCACTACTTTACGTGAAGTACTCCAGCGTTTGGCACGTGATGGTTGGTTAACTATTCAACATGGGAAACCAACACGAGTAAATAATTTTTGGGAAACTTCAGGGTTAAATATATTAGAAACGCTGGCTCGTCTTGATGAAGATAAAATGCCAGAGCTGACAGATCAGCTGTTATCAGCACGTACTAATATTAGCGCTATTTATACTCGCGCAGCGATCAAGCTTGCACCTGATCGCGTTATTGAAATTTTATCTCAAAGTCATGAACTAGAAGATAGCGCTCAAGCATTCGCAGACTATGACTATAAAGTACATCATGAGCTTGCTGCTGCGGGGAATAACAGAATATATGTACTCATTCTCAATGGGTTTAAAGGATTTTACTCTAAGATTGGCTGCCATTACTTCTCAGATCCAGGCACGCGTGAATTAGCGCGTCAGTTTTATAAAGACTTAACTATCTTAGCTGAAAAGCGCGAGCATGATGGTGCTATTTCTATGATGCGTAAATATGGTCACCAAACAGGTGAAATTTGGCAGAGTATCCGTGGTGATATGCCAGAAGATATAATGGATTAACTCTTAATTTTTAAATAAACCTGCTATGGCAGGTTTTTTTGTGCCTACAATTTAAGCCATTATAAGCATCAAAATTATTAATGGTAGATATCGAAAAATTCGATTGTCATTTTAAATCAGTTAATTTTAGAATAATGTCACTTTTATGTGATTTTGCCCTTGGAATTGATGTTTTCAATCCCATATATTAGGCAAGTATTGCGTAAGCAATTGGAAATAAACTCAACTATTTGGAGAATAACATGGGTGTATTAGTAGGCCGTCAGGCACCGGATTTTACCGCAGCAGCTGTACTTGGTAACGGCGAGATCGTAGATAGCTATAACCTTCACGAAGCAATCAAAGGTAAAAAAGCAGTTATCTTCTTTTACCCATTAGATTTCACTTTTGTATGTCCTTCAGAGTTAATCGCGTTTGATAAGCGTTTTGAAGAGTTCCAAAAGCGCGGCGTAGAAGTAATTGGTGTGTCTATCGACTCTCAGTTCTCACACAATGCATGGCGTAACACTTCTGTTGCAGATGGTGGTATTGGCGAAGTTAAATACCCACTAATTGCAGACACTAAGCACGAAATTTGTAAAGCGTATGATGTTGAGCATCCTGAAGCGGGCGTTGCATTTCGTGGTTCATTCTTAATCGATGAAGAGGGTAATGTTCGTCATCAAGTAGTTAACGATTTACCGCTTGGCCGTAACATTGACGAAATGATCCGTATGGTCGATGCACTTGCATTTCACAGCGAGAATGGCGAAGTATGCCCTGCTGGTTGGACTGAAGGTAAAAAAGGTATGGATGCAAGCCCTGAAGGCGTTGCTAAATTCCTTTCTGAGAACGAAGGCGACCTATAATTATATAGGCACTTGTTAATTGATAAAAAACCTGCCAATTGGCAGGTTTTTTTATTGGTTATTCAAACTAAAACGAAAAAGAAACTTTAGTATAGAAGTAACGACCACGAGGGTTATGTACCGCAGAGGCGTAGCCATATAGATCAGAATCACCATCACCAATAACAAAAGGGGGCTTTTCATCAAATAAGTTATTTACACCCAACGATAATCTTGTTGATTCAGTTATGTGATAAGCGGTTTGTAAATCGACCAACACTTGTGAGTCAACCATTCGTGAGGTTTCTGTATCAAAGTCCAAGTTGCCGTCAAAATCAATATCTGGGGTATCCTCAAACTCACCAACATAACTGATATTCATATTGGTATTAAGCTCACCTAGTTCCCAATTAGTTGAAAATATCCAGCGGTGCTCAGGATAGCCATATTCTCCAGTATAATCGCGGCCATTTTTTTCAAACTTGTCTTGATACGCCCATTCTAGATTAAACTTTAACAAGCCTAAATCATCCAATGAATGGTTGTAGTTAACTGAAAAGTCTATTCCTGACACTTCTTGTGAGGAGACGTTTTCGAATGTGCTATATATTTTTTGGATAACACCAAGACTATCACTACCTGATGGAGGTAAGCGTACGCATACCGTGCTGTTTTGATCATTACATTCGGCATCATAAATAGGGCCAAACTCTTGTTCGTCTATCTTATTATCTTGAGTGATACTCCATACATCAACACTCAAACCAAATTCGGCTGTTGGAGCCCAAATAAAGCCGACATTCCAAGATTCTGATTCTTCTGGTTGCAGGTCTGGGTTACCCGCAAATTGAATGTTGTAATCAAGAGCATTACAATCAAGGCCAGTAGCTTCACAGCGATAGTTATCAACAAAGAATTGACTCTTTTCTGAAGGGCCTAAACCTATTTGTGCAAGTGATGGCGCTCTAAAACCTTGTGCCCAAGAGCCTCGTACTGTGATTTCATCTGTTGGCGCCCAACGAAGTGCTACTTTTGGGTTTGTTGTGGTGCCAAAATCACTGTAATCATCGTGGCGTCCTGCTAGTTGCAGTTCTAAGTTATCGGCAAGTGGTATTGAGAACTCAACGTAAGCAGCATACTGATCACGTTCAGCCGCAGCAGAAACAGACTCAGTACCAAAAATTAACCCTCGTTGAAATTGGTCGTCAGGAATATCACTAACATCTTCTTCTCGATACTCTATACCCGCAGCCATCATCACAACATCATCGCCAAAAGTGAATGCTTCGCCAGTAATATTAGCATCGAAAGAGGTCATATGTGACTCTCCACGACGTGTTAAACTTGTGGTAATACGGTCAATCACCGCAGGATCATTATAAGTACCACCAAATGGATTATAATTACCTGCATTAATTTCTTGTTGC
>NZ_JBQSVO010000011.1:0-46525 GCF_052376275.1 Pseudoalteromonas sp. AOP7-A1-14
AAGCCCGCAGCTTGCACTGCGGGCTTTTTCTTGAATGAGTGAGTCAGCCGATAAGCCGGGTTTTGTCCTTTCCTAAGAAAGTGATAATCATTCGTCTAGGCCATAAATCGCTCTATGGCTCAAGCAACCTACCCGGTTCTCACGTGGGCCACGCGTTCATTATTTAAAATGATAGAACCCTATTTGGTCTTGCTCCGGGTGGAGTTTACCTTGCAACCAACTGTTACCAGTGGCCCGGTGCGCTCTTACCGCACCCTTTCACCCTTACTAACCCGAAGGTTGGCGGTCTCCTCTCTGCTGCACTTGTCGTGGGCTCACGCCCCCCAGCCGTTAGCTGGCACCCTGCCCTATAGAGCCCGGACTTTCCTCCCCCTGCTCATTTTCGTCACAGGCAGCGATTATCTTGGCTGACTCGGCGCGCATTATACCTGAGCTTAACGCTGGGTGCAGTAAAGATTTAACCTTTTTCATCAATAATTGTTTTATATAGGGCGTTTTTCTTCATACCAAAATATTCAGCAACAATGCCACAGGCTTTTTTCATTGGCATTTCACTTTCGAGTAAAGTCAACATTTTACGCGCTTCTGGAGAGATTTCATCAACAAGCTTTGGTTTCCCCGGCAACATTAATACTATTTCGCCACGCTGCTTGGCTGGGTCGTTAGTTAAAAACTGTTTTAATTCAACGACGGTGCCATCAAAAAATGTTTCAAAGGTTTTGGTCAGCTCTTTGGCGAATACCACTTGCTGCTCTTTACCAAGTGCCGCTTCAAGGTCGTCTAAGCTCGCCATAATCCGATGAGTACTTTCGTACATAATACTGGTGATATTTGAACTAACCGCTTCGATAAAAAAGTCTTGTCTGGCTTTACTCTTAGCTGGAGTGAAACCTATAAACTGAAAGCGATCTGTAGGGAGTCCTGAGCAACACACGGCAGTTATTGCAGCGCACGCCCCGGGGATTGGCGTAACATGAGCACCTTGCTCACGACATAAATTAACCACCGCATAACCTGGGTCGCTAATAAGCGGTGTTCCGGCATCTGAAACTAGTGCTATATTTAAACCTTGGTTCAGCTGAACGATGATCTGCTGAGCTTTTTGCTTTTCATTATGATCATGTAATGCAAAGGTTTTAGCCTTAATACCAAAATGACTTAGTAGCTTTCCGGTATGGCGAGTATCTTCAGCCGCGATTAAGTCAACTTGCGATAGTGTCGCAATTGCACGCTGGCTCAAGTCGTCGAAATTACCAATTGGGGTGGCGACAATGTAAAGAGTGCCAATTTTATCTGAATTCTCCTCATTTAACATTGAGGTCTCCTGCGTCAGTCAGTAATATAAGCAAATCGCGATAACGTATTGGGAAATCATTGTGCGACTTAAACTTGTTAGTCTAATTATTATATTGTCAGGGTTATCGGCTTGTAGTACAACCGAAAAACCGACTAAAAACACTGAAAACCTCAGTTCAGCCACTAACACGGTACAAAATCAAAATATTGATGCACTTTCGATGTACCAAAATGCCTTAAATCGACAAGGTGCTGATAAAATACAACTACTTTATAGTGCGCGAGATGCGGCTATCACACAGCAGAGCTGGCCGTTACTTGAACAAATTTGCTCTGAACTTGAACGTACCCCCAGTGTCGATAAAATACAAAACTCACTTTATATTGCCTACGCCCAAATTCAACAAAATAAAAACAATCAAGCGTTAGAGCTACTTAATAGCGTAGACGGTAAGTTAAGTTTGCCTGAACATAGTGCTTGGCATCAATATTTAACCGCCAGTATTTACGCTTCACAAAATATGCCAAAACAAGCCATGCCTTATTATTTTAATGCGTCTGAACTTGCTACCAATAATGATATTGAGATCCCGAATTTAAACAAAGCTTTATGGACCAACATTCAACAGCTTTCATCTTATGCACTAGAGCGCTTTAATCGAGGTTCAGTTATCCAACAAGGCTGGGTTAATCTAGCTCTTTATAATCAAGTTTATTTGGGTGAACCAGTTGAACTTCATCAAGCAATGAATAACTGGCAACGTCGTTATCCTGGGCACCCTGCAGCCGCAGTTCTACCCAAAAAGGTCACTGAATTAATGCAGGTAAAGCCTCTTAACATTGATCGTATTGTGGTTTTGTTACCTCAAACAGGTGCAAATACCCGATTAGGCGATGCCTTAAAGGCCGGTGTATTGGCGGCGCTTGATAACCAAGATATTAACGAAACAATTTTCATTGATGAAACTCTCAGTAGCGATGAAATAGCCCTTGCACTTAGCGAGCATAAACCAGACTTTGTTGTGGGGCCGCTTCTTAAAAACAATATAGAAAAATTAGCTGCAGCTAAAACCTTACAAAATATTCCTACGCTTCACCTAAATAACTCTGATGGTGAGCGAGCTTCATTACAACATTACTATTTTGCCTTAAGTCCTGAACATGAAGTCCAACAAGCACTCGAACACTTTTTAGCTATTGGCTACCAAAAACCAATGTTGCTAGCGCCAAATACCGCTGCAGGCCAACGCTTGGTTGATTATTTTGATTTACAGTGGCACCGTTATAGCGAGACAAAAGCGGAAGTCGGTTTATATAACGATAGACAAGATATGCCCAAAACTATTGTTGACTTACTTGAAGTGGATAGTTCTAAACAACGTATAGATGTTGTTAAATCACTTTTCAAACCTGAAGTTGAAAGTGAGACGCGCTCACGTGGTGATATTGACGTGATTTATATTTTGGGTGACGCTATCGAAACTCGCTTGATAAAGCCATATTTAGATGTAAACGTCAGTACATTTTCAGAGCGCATTCCCTTATACGCCAGCTCAAAAAGTCACAGTAAGCAAATAGACAAAACCGATAAAGGCGACTTAGAAGGCCTTTATTTTACTGAGTTACCGTGGATGTTGGATGAACAACTAAATAACAACCACACATTGCGTCACCAGTATGAATCTCTTTGGCCTGACCAAGCCGACATAATCCAGCGCCTATTTGCTATGGCTTATGACTCTATCTCAATGCTTAGTGATATAACGCAATTAAGTATGATCTCAGGTAAACAATACTCAGGGTTAACAGGCCAACTTAGTATTGCAAGCGATGGCCAAGTAACACGTCAATTAAATTGGGCTCAGTATAAAAATAAACAAATTAAAGCGGTCTCACTTGAAACCAGACAACCATTACCACTATTTATGCAGTCAGCGAGCACAGAGCAACGCGCTGAGTAATTATATTTACCTATGACAAGGAATGTAACATGTCGTGGTTTAAACAACTGTGGCACAATAGCCGTGAAAAAGGACAGTATTATGAGCTACAAGCGCAAAAGTACTTAATTAGCCAAGGGTTAACTGCAATAGAGCGTAACTACAATTGCCAGTTTGGTGAACTTGACCTAATCATGCGTGACGGCGATAAATTGGTTTTTGTAGAAGTTAAATTTCGTAAAAATAACGCTCGCGGAGGCGCGAATTATGCTTTAAGTAAACAAAAGCAATCGCGCTTACGCCGCACCATATATCACTACTTAGCAGCTAAGCATCTGCCGACACAATCAATGCGCATTGATTATGTGGCAATTACCGGCGAAAGCGCACCACAAATTAATTGGATAAAAAACGTATTTTAATATGCAAGATACTATTAAAGAAATATTCACAGAAAGTATTCAAGTACAAATTGCCGCAGGGGAAGTACTGCCTAGCGCCCTAGAAGCTGCTGCTTTCACTATCGCACAAAGCCTTATTAATGGTAATAAATTAATTTGTTGCGGCGCCTCCAGCTGCCATATGCTGGCACAGCATATGGCGGGTGTACTAATTAACTTTTATGAAACCGAACGCCCTTGTTTGCCTGCTGTGGCACTTTCTCAAGAACAAATAAATCTGTCACAGCAAAGCCAAATTGATGAACGCGATACCTTTGCTAGACAGATACGTGCTTTTGCACAAAAAGGCGACTTATTATTAGTACTGGCGATAAACGGTAACGAGAAAAATATAATTTCTGCCGTCGAAGCGGCACTTACCCGCGATATGAAGGTCATAGTATTAGTGGGTGGTGATGGTGGTGAACTAGTCGGTTTGCTAGGTGCAAATGACGTTGAGATTCGTGTTCCATCAAAGCGCCCTAGCCGTATTATTGAATCTCATTTAGTTAATTTACATTGTTTAAGTGAATTAATTGATTTGACCCTATTTCCACAGGAAGAAAATTAATGTTTAAACGCTCTCTACTTGTCTTAGGCGCCGTTGTATTACTTCAAGGCTGTGCCGCAGCCGTTGTTGCGGGTACTGCAGGTGCGGTAACCGCAGCTAACGACCGTCGCACACTAGGTTCACAAATTGATGATAATAATATTGAAATTAAAAGTAACCTAGCTATCAGCGAAGTTTCACGATTAGAGCAGCATGCAAATTTAGATGTTATCAGCGTCAATGGTATTGTGCTTTTAATCGGCCAAGTTGCTAATCAAGAAATGAAAGACGAAGCCTATAAAGCAGTTGAAAATGTAGATGGTATTCGTAAAATTCATAATCAAATTCGTATTGGTTCTAATGTGGGTATGACTACCAAAACCCATGACTCATGGCTGACCTCTAAGGTTAAAACCCAGCTATTCACAACGGAAAATCTCAGCAGTAATAATATTAAAGTAGTGACTGAAAACGGTGAAGTATTCTTAATGGGCTTAGTCTCAGGCAACGAAGCAAAGACAGCTGTTGAAGTATCACGTAATGTGTCTGGTGTAGAGCGGGTAATTAAAGTATTTGAATATTACTTATAGATCAGGTCAAAAAGTTTCATTGTTAACTTAACTTTTCCTTTTTCAAGTATCCCAGACACAAAAAACCCGCTTCTCAGCGGGTTTTTTAATAAGTTAAAAGCTACTTAATCACTCGTAAGTGAGCACCTTTTTTCTTATCCGGCTTAGCCGGTGCTGGTTCGTCATCAGGCGGTATATCACCACTATCCAAATCAACACTTTCAAGTTCCGGCGCAAAATCGTCTTCGTCCTCTAAAAACTCATCTGCGGTAAATACAGTACCTTCACCATTTTCGCGTGCGTAAATTGCGAGTACAGCACCTAAAGGTACGTATACTTGCATCGGCTGACCACCAAAACGAGCATTAAAGCTGAGCTGCTGTTTGTCCATCGAAAATTGGGTCACAGCTGATGGGCTGATATTCAATACAATTTGACCATCCTGGACAAACTGGGTTGGTATCTGCACTTGCTCAAAATCAGCATTAACCACAAGGTGCGGTGTACATTGATTATCAACAATCCAATCAAAGAATGCGCGCAGTAAATAAGGACGATTAGGCGTCATTATAAACGGATCTCGCGCTCAGTTTCAGTTAAAGAGGCTTGAAATGATTCACGCTCAAATAAGCGGATCATATACTCTTTAAGCTCTTTAGCGCCTGCGCCAGTAAGCTCAATACCAAGCTCAGGCAAACGCCATAGTAACGGTGCTAAATAGCAATCAACTAAGCTGAATTCTTCACTCATAAAGTAAGGTGCTTCAGAAAAGATTGGTGCGATCGCTAGTAACGCTTCGGTAAGCTCTTTACGGGCTTGACTAGCATCAGCTGCACCTGTATTGATTTTTTCAGCTAAGCTGTACCAGTCAGTATCAATTCGATGCATCATTAAGCGACTACGGCCACGCATTACCGGATAAACAGGCATTAGTGGAGGATGAGGAAAACGTTCATCAAGATATTCCATGATGATGTTTGCCTGATATAAACCCAATTCACGGTCAATCAGTGTTGGTACTGTACCATAAGGGTTAATTTCATGAAGTGCTTCTGGTAAGTTATCCTTTTCAGCCAGGTGAATATCAACACTTACGCCTTTTTCAGCAAGTACAATACGTACTTGGTGGCTATACATACAGTTAGCACCAGAAAAAAGAGTCATTACAGGGCGCTTATTGGCAGCTACGGCCATGCCTACCTCCATTAAATAACAAAAACAGCAATAGGGGCTTAAGCCCCTATTGCAAAATTACCTTTAAATATGTTCAAACTTAATGAACATCTCTCCAGTATTCTTTCTTAAGCATAAATGCCAAGATAAATAAGATGACTAAAAATCCAATTACCTTAAGACCTAATGCTTCTGACTCAAGACGTGAAGGTTCACCCACATACTCAAGGAAGTTAGTTATGTCACGAGCTGCTCGGTCGTATTCATCGACACTCATTTCACCCGTGCCATCAGTTTCTGTACCAGTGATATGAGTGGTTGTTTTACCATCTACTGTTACTTCTTCAGTAATTGCGGTAGGAACACCTTGCAACTCTTGCAGAACATGTGGCATACCTACTGATGGGAATAACGTATTGTTTACACCGAACGGACGAGATTCATCTTTGTAAAACGATTTTAAATAGGTGTAAATCCAATCACTGCCACGTACACGCGCAACATTTGTTAGATCCGGCGGAGCCGCACCAAACCATTTTTCAGCATCTTCTTTCGACATTGCATTAGTGATGTGACCACCTACTTTTGAGCCATCAAAAATAAGTTGCTCTTCGCCGACTTCATCTGGAATACCAATATCTTGAAAAGTACGTTTATAACGCTGATACTGCATTTGGTGACAACCAAGGCAGTAGTTCATGAACAACTTAGCACCACGTTGCAACGAAGGCTGATCCGTTAGGTCATTGCCCGCTTCCATCAAAGAAGCCGTAGGACCCGCCGCCATTGCCGGCAATACGTTTATTGATAAAGCAAATAAACCGATAAGTAGCTTTTTCATCATTTCGTTAACCTCTCAGGCAATGGCTTAGTTTTTTCATTCTTACTGTAAACAAACAACAGTACGAAGAACATAAAGTAAGTCACAGTACAAACTTGCGATAAAATCGTCTTAAAGTCTGTTTGTGGTGTTGCACCTACCCAACCAAGGATAATGAACGTAACCACAAAACCTGCAATATTCCACTTGTGGAAACCACAACGATAACGAACCGACTTAACAGTACCACGGTCTATCCAAGGCATTAGTGCCAACACCACAATAGATGCCCCCATTGCTGCAACACCAATTAACTTATCAGGAATTGCACGCAAGATTGCATAGAACGGCGTAAAATACCAAACAGGGAAAATATGCTCTGGTGTTTTAAGTGGATTTGCTGCTTCAAAGTTTGGCGCTTCTAAAAAGAATCCACCCATAGCAGGCATAAAAAATACCACCCAACAAAACAGAATTAAGAAACCAACCACGCCCACAATATCTTTTACAGTGTAGTAAGGATGGAACGGTATCGCGTCAACAATATCTTTCCTATCAGTGTAGTACTCATGGAATTTAAATTTAGGCTTATCTTCTTCAGCTACAGAACCTTTCTTACGTTTTATTTCAACGCCGTCGGGGTTATTTGAACCCACTTCGTGAAGAGCAACAATATGTAAGAATACCAAGATTACGATAACCAATGGTAAGGCAATAACATGTAATGCAAAGAAACGGTTAAGCGTTGCCCCTGATATTACATAGTCGCCACGGATCCAAAGCGTTAAATCATCACCAATAACCGGAATAGCCCCGAACAGTGAAATAATTACCTGCGCCCCCCAGAACGACATTTGCCCCCAAGGAAGTAAATAACCCATGAATGCTTCAGCCATTAAAGCAAGGAAGATAAACATACCAAATAACCACAATAATTCACGTGGCTTTTGATAGGAGCCGTAGATCATGCCACGGAACATATGTAGATATATAACTACGAAAAATGCTGATGCACCTGTTGAGTGCAAATAACGTAGTAACCATCCGTATTCAACATCACGCATGATATATTCAACAGACGCAAACGCACCTTCAGCTGAAGGTACAAAATTCATTGTTAACCAAATACCGGTAAGGATTTGATTAACAAGTACTAACATGGCTAGTGAGCCAAAAAAGTACCAGAAGTTAAAGTTTTTTGGCGCTGGATATTGTGCAACATGCATGTTCCACGTACGTGTCAATGGAATTCGGTCGTCAATCCAACCAATAATTTTACCAAGCATTACGCAGCCCCTTCTTCTTCACCAACGATAATAGTGGTGTCATCAACAAAGGTATAAGGCGGAACTTCCAAATTCAAAGGAGCTGGTACTCCTTGGAAAACACGTCCAGCCATATCAAACCTAGAGCCATGACACGGACAGAAGAAACCATCATCTGTACCTTGTACTTTCTCACCAAAACTACCTTGAAGGAAGCTAGGTGAGCACCCTAAGTGCGTACAAATACCTACAGCAACAAATATATCCGGTCGTTGTGACCGAAACTCGTTAGTTGCAGATTCTAATTGCTGAGGTTCTTCAGACGCAGGATCACGAAGCTGTTCTTCATGACCTTTCATCTGCTCAAGCATTTTTTGGGTCCGTGATATAACCCATACAGGTTTACCACGCCACTCGACACGTATTAATTGTCCTGACCCAAGTTTGCTGATATCTACTTCTACAGGCGCACCTGCAGATTTAGCTCGCTCACTTGGATTCCAAGACGCAATAAAAGGAACAGCAGCCCCAGCCGCACCAACACCACCTACAACAGAGGTAGCTATGGTTAAAAAGCGACGTCGGCCATTGTCTACAGGCGCATTGCTCATCCACTTATCTCCACTATGATTCTCAACACTTGCTATATTGAGAACATCAGTTACAGCAGGTTAATTTTTCGAATTTTAAGTTAGACGCGATCATAAATAAAACCCTTGATTAAAACAAGGTTATTAACAGCCCCATGCTCGAATAATCCCGACTTTATCAACTAAATGACTAAGTTAGCTCGAGCATAGAGCCGCTTATAATAGCGACTTTATAAAAATAATTACTGACCAAGATCAATCACACTAAGAGGAAGCAGTATAAACTGCACATAGCGATATCAAACTTGCTCACATTACTTGCCTGACAATTGTAGCAAAAAAATTCACCAATTAACTGACGGATTTACACTAATTGCTATATTTAATGAACTTTTTTTAAAGTTATACACAGCAAACGCCAAATCTGAGCAATAATCAAGCAAAAAAAAGAGATTTCAACTATCAGATATTAGGGGGCTAGAGTGTGATGCGACTACGATAAAGTAGACTCGGGGCTTTAAAACCATGTGCTAGGTAAACCCTGCCTACAGGACTTGTTAACATTCTTATTTATAATTTGGACAGGTGTGTGAGGGGGGCACTATGTCGCGTAAAGTCGCGCAAACTATGGAAAATATCAGATTACAGATATCAGGGTTAACCTAATTTCTAGTCTTCAACCTTTTTTTAAGCTCGCATCTTCACGACTTTGTATCGCACTTAGGTTATCTCATTGGTGAATAAGGCTTTAAATTTTAGAAGTTTAGTGTCGAGCTTACAACATATACCTTAAAGCTTTCCGTCAACAAAAAACCCAGCCAAAGCTGGGTTTTTGAAATTCTGACAAACGTAAATATTAACGTTTTGAGAACTGTGGACGCTTACGTGCTTTCTTAAGACCCACTTTCTTACGTTCAACTTTACGTGCATCACGAGTAACAAAGCCTGCTTTACGAAGCTCAGGACGAAGTGACTCGTCAAACTCCATAAGTGCACGAGTGATACCGTGACGGATTGCGCCAGCTTGACCAGTTGTACCACCACCTGAAACAGTGATGTGTAAGTCAAACTTTTCAGTCATATCAACTTGCTCTAATGCTTGACGAACAACCATGCGAGCCGTTTCACGACCAAAGTACTCTTCAAGAGAGAGCTTATTAATTACGATGTTACCAGTGCCTGGGCGTAAGAATACGCGAGCACTTGAACTTTTACGACGGCCTGTACCGTAGTATTGATTTGCCATGATAGTGCTCCTTAAATGTCTAGAACCTGAGGCTGTTGTGCAGCATGGTTGTGCTCAGTACCTGTGTAAACTTTAAGTTTACGGTACATATCGCGTCCTAAAGGACCACGTGGCAACATGCCTTTAACAGCTTTTTCGATGATCATTTCAGGCTTTGCAGCTTGAAGTTTATCAAAAGTAGTAGACTTAAGACCACCTGGGAAACCAGTATGAGCATAGTACACTTTCTCTTTGAACTTATTACCAGTTACAGTAACTTTCTCCGCGTTGATAACGATGATGTAATCACCAGTATCTACGTGTGGAGTGTACTCAGCTTTATGCTTACCGCGTAAGCGATTAGCGATTTCAGTAGCGATACGACCTAAAGTTTTACCTTCAGCGTCAACTACATACCAGTCACGTTTTACTGTTTCTGGTTTAGCAACAAACGTTTTCATTTATAAAAATCCAATGTTTTTCAATTAAAACCACAGGTAATTATTATTAATTACCGCTCTAAGTATATGCTTCAACCCCTTCGAGTTTAAGACTTTAGGCCACTCACTAGAGGCTAAACTAATTGAGGGCAATAGAACGCAACGTGGCAGACGCGGGAGTATACCAGCACTTAAAACACATTGCTACCGGACGGTTGTTTTTTTCCACAAGAAAATACTCGAAAGTAAAAAGTGACAAGTCAAAGCCGCTTTAACCTTCCATCCTCAGCTTATTTAAGCTAAATGCTCTTTTGCTAAATATTCTACCGACTGCATTTCTTGTAACCGACTGATGCAGCGCTTAAACTCAAAATTTAAATTACCATGGGTATATAATTCGGTGATCGGTTTTTCTGCTGAAATAATTAATGTGACATGGCGCTCGTAAAATTCATCAACTAAAGCAATAAATCGCCTTGCCGCATCATCGTTTGCTTGGCCAAGCTGTTTAACGTTTGCCAGTATCACAGTGTTATATAAACGGCTTATTTCCATGTAATCAACTTGGCTACGCGCTGTTTCACAAAGCTCTTTAAATTCAAACATCACAATGGAATCTGACACTTTGCGAGTTTTTATAACACGTCCCTCTATCTCAATGGAGGTATCAAGTTTACCGGGCTCTGGCGATAGCTTATCAAAATACTCAAACAAGTCTTTGTCTGCTTGTTCATCAAGAGGACTATGAAATATTTCAGCTTGCTCAAGGGTCCGTAAGCGGTAATCAATGCCTGAGTCAACATTAACTATTTCAGTATTGGCCTTTACTAATTCGATTGCGGGTATAAAACGAGCTCGCTGCAAACCATTGCGATAAAGCTCATCAGGAATAATATTTGATGTGGCGACCAGCACAATACCGCGCTCGAATAGAGCTTCCATTAAGCCACCTAACAACATCGCATCGGTAATATCCTGAACAAAGAACTCATCAAAACAGATAATGTCGGTTTCAGCTTTAAAAATATCAGCGATAGTATTAAGTGGGTCACTAGTATTTTTTAACTTTTTTAACTCATCGTGTACTCGGTGCATGAAGCGATGAAAATGCACACGCATCTTTCGCTCAAAGGGGAGCGCTTCATAAAAAGTATCAACTAAATAAGTTTTACCACGACCCACACCGCCCCAAAAATACAGCCCCTTAATTACTGGCGTGCTATCTTTAGTAAAGAGCTTTGCAAACCAACCTTTCACTGTTGGTTGCGGTGCAGTTAAATCATCATATAAACGCTGCAAATGGCGAACAGCATTTTCTTGTGCTTCGTCATGAACAAAGTCTTCACGTTGTAAATCTTGTTGATATTTTTGCCAAGGCGTCATAGCGGGTTACAATAAAACTGGGTTTAATTTACGTAATATATTAACACGCATCGTAACTCGGGGTATATTAACCCCAGCAAAGTTTTATTAATGAATGCGTATTTACACGCACACTTTCCCAAAGGGGTAAATTTATGGGTACAGTTACTTGGGTTGGCATAATCATTATTGTTGCCGTGGTCGCCTTTATTCTTGGTGCATTTGTAACTAAAAAACAGTTCAAACAAGACGAACTTGAACAACAAGCCGAGCAAGCTAAAAATGCATTAGCGCAATATCGTCAAGATGTGGCTGATCACTTAGCTAGCACCGGTAAGTTAGTTAACAAAATGAAAGATAACTACGACCAGTTATTAAGCCATGTTGATGATACTAATCGCTTACTTGTACAAGATAAAAAGCAGCATCCTACAGAGCCATTCTTCTCAAAAGAGACCACAGAGCAATTGCAATCATCGCTGCAAGAACGTCAAAGCGACCGCTCATCAGCACAAGCTCAACCAACGGATTATGTATCAGGTGAATCTGGCTTATTTGCTGGTGAAAATAAAGTTTCAGAACATTCTAAAGCCTCTTGATGAACTTTTTTTCGACCCCATAGTCAATAAATAGAACAGCTTTACGTTTTATTTAATTAAACTTATAAATAAAAGGCTGCTTCTTACCAGCCTTTTTTAGTTTTTGCTTTTCTTGTGATGTGGAGTAAACCCTGACTATGAAAATGAAATTATCTTTGATCAGTGCAGCCGTTTTATCAGCGAGCTTATTAGTAACCCCTGGCGTTTCGTTCGCAAAAATGCCCATTGCTGTTAATGGCCAGCAATTACCAACACTCGCCCCAATGCTAGAGCAAATAAGCCCTGGTGTAGTTAGCATTCAAGTTTCAGGTTCTAAAGAAGTACGTAGTCGCGCAGCACCACTTGATTTCTTTTTTGGCAACCCGCAGCCACGCAGCCAAAAGCGTGAATTTAGTGGTTTGGGCTCTGGCGTTATAATTGATGCTGATGAAGGCTACGTTGTTACCAATAACCATGTAGTACAAGATGCGCAAAAAATGCTGGTCACGCTTGAAGATGGTCGTGAATATGAAGCCACTAAGATTGGTAGTGATAAAGAATCCGATATTGCACTTCTACAAATCGATGCTGATGATTTAATAGCCGTTAAACTTGCTAACTCTGATGAACTACGAGTTGGTGATTTTGCAGTCGCTATCGGAAATCCATTTGGTTTAAGCCATACCGTGACCTCAGGGATTGTCAGTGCCCTTGGTCGCAGCGGCTTAAATATTGAGGGCTATGAAGACTTTATTCAAACAGATGCAGCCATCAACCAAGGTAACTCAGGCGGTGCTTTAGTTAATTTAAACGGTGAGCTAATAGGTATTAATACCGCAATTTTAGGTGCATCAGGCGGTAATGTTGGGATTGGCTTTGCCATTCCATCAAATATGATGAAAAACTTAGTAGATCAAATTATTGAGCACGGAGAAGTTCGCCGTGGCTCGCTCGGTATTTCAGGTCGTCCACTTGATGCTGGGCTTGCTAAAGCCCAAAAGCTTGATGTGAAGCAAGGCGCCTATGTTATGCAGGTTATGGATGATTCTGCAGCCAGTGAGGCGGGTATTAAAGCCGGCGATGTGATCGTCAGTATCCATGGCAGTGATATCGGTGGTTTCCATGAGCTACGCAGTAAAATAGCAACTTTAGGTGAAGGTAAAGAAGTTAAATTAGGTATCTATCGCGACGGTGAAGTTAAAACCGTTAACGTAACACTTGATGGCGCATCAGGTATTTCATCACCTGGCGAAGAACTGCATCCTGCTTTTCAAGGTTCGGTATTAGAAAATACCCAAAAGAACAGCCATGAAGGAATCGAAGTTCAATCGGTTGATCCTCGTTCACCGGCTGCTAGGGTAGGTCTAGAGAAAGGTGATGTGATCATGCAAGTAAATCGCCAACGAGTTGAGACGATTCGTGATATGAATCAAATCATCGAAGCAACCCAAGGTAACATCGTATTAGGTGTGCAACGTGGTCGTGAATCTGTATTTGTACTGATCCAGTAATTTAATTCACTATAAAACAATAAAAATCACAGCAATACTTGCCGCTGTGATTTTTTTTATGCCATCATTAGAGAATTGCTAACTAACAATAAGAACACCGTGCTAAAACTTATTAAATTTACCCTGCCGCCACTTTTTGCAGGGCTGGGTATTGCCTTTCTTGTGGTTTTTTTTAGCCCGACATTACGTGATAACTTATTACCGAATGTAGAAATCCCCAACCCAATGAGTACCAGCCACCTTAGCTTCTCTGATGCAGTAAAGCGCGCTGGCCCCTCTGTAGTTACTATTTTTTCAGAAAGTATTTCTAGTCAACCTCGTTATAAGGGCCAAAACACCGTACAAGAACTTGGCTCTGGGGTGATCATGTCAAACGATGGTTATATTTTAACTAACTATCATGTGATCAATAATGCGGACCAAATTTTAGTCGTTTTAACTGATGGACGACGTTTTTTTGATGTGCAATTAATCGGTTTTGATACCGTAACAGACTTAGCACTGCTAAAAATAAATGCCGAACATTTACCCATGATCCCTATCAACAACGGGTTTAATCCACAAGTGGGCGATGTTGTGCTGGCAATTGGTAATCCACTTAACTTAGGGCAAACCATCACCCAAGGAATTATTAGCGCAACCGGCAAACAAAAAATTACCGACAGTCCTTATAACAACCTATTGCAAATGGATGCCGCAATTAATGTGGGTAATTCAGGAGGGGCGCTAATTAACTCAAATGGTGATTTAGTTGGCATTACCTCGGCACAATTTAAAACCCGTGAAAACCTCGATATTCAAGGGATCTTTTTTGCGGTGCCCTATTCACTCGCTAAAGAAGTTATGAAAAAACTGATAAAGCATGGCCGTGTAGTACGCGGCTACTTAGGTTTTACGGGAACCGCTGTAGATAGCACCGGCAAAGAAATCAGTGATAACTTTACCCCTGTCACAGGCATGCGGATCACCAATCTAGACCCATTAGGCCCTGCGTGGCAAGCAGGCATTAAAGAGCAAGATATTGTCATTAAAATTGCCGGTACGGATGTAAGTAATCCACAAAAAACCTTACATATGATTGGTAATTCAGAGCCAGGTAAAGAAATTGAGTTTGAGTTATACCGTAACGGTGAGATCAAAAAAGTGATGGTGAAAGTGGCAGAGTTAGAGACGAAGCTATAAGAACTAATTAAACCTAGGGCCTATTTATTAGGACCTAGGTTTTAGGTTATTTAATTACTTCTACGTTTAATATTAGCACCGAGTGCACTTAGCTTGTCTTCAATATGCTGGTAACCACGGTCAACATGATAAATACGGTCAACTATAGTTTCGCCCTCTGCAACAATACCAGTCAGTATAAGGCTTGCTGAGGCACGTAAGTCGGTAGCCATTACTTGTGCGCCAGTTAGTACCGTTGTTTCACCACAAATAGCAGTCGTGCCTTCCAAACGAATATTAGCACCCATGCGTTGTAGTTCTGGTACATGCATAAAGCGGTTTTCAAAAATAGTTTCAGTGATCGTTGCATTGCCATTAGCAACCACATTTAAAGCGGTAAATTGGGCTTGCATGTCGGTTGGAAAACCAGGGTGTGGCATGGTTTTAATGTTAACCGCTTTGAGCTCACGGTTACGCATGTCCAAATAAATACTATCATCGTTTACTTCAACTAATGCATTAGTTGCACGTAGCTTTTCAATAACGGGTTCAAGGTTATGAAAATCTGTGGCTTTACATAATACTTCACCACCTGCCATAGCTGCAGCCACTAAAAACGTACCAGTTTCGATACGATCGGGTAAAATACGATGCTCACAACCATTTAGTTTTTCAACACCTTCCACTTCGATACGGCTACTGCCAGCGCCACTAATTTTAGCACCCATGGCAATTAAGCAATTGGCAAGGTCGGTAATTTCAGGTTCGCGGGCGGCATTTTCAAGTATCGTTTTACCTTCAGCTAATGTGGCTGCCATAAGTAAGTTTTCAGTAGCACCAACACTGACCATTTCCATATAAACTTCAGCGCCTTTTAAGCGGCCATCTACTTTGGCATTGATATAGCCATTTTCAACTTCAATAATCGCGCCCATACGTTCAAGGCCTTTGATATGAATATCAACCGGGCGAGCACCGATAGCACAACCACCAGGCAGTGACACTTGCGCCTGACCAAAGCGAGCAACTAAAGGCCCAAGCGCTAATACAGACGCTCGCATTTGCTTTACTAAATCATAAGGAGCTAACGTTTTATCGACCACACTGCCATCGATAACGAGTGTATCTTGTTGCCACTGTACGTCGGCACCAAGAGTTTTTAATAATGCCTCTGTGGTGCCAATATCGCGTAAACGTGGCACATTTGAGAAATGGCTTTTACCATCGGCAAGTAACGCTGCAAATAAAATGGGTAATGCTGCGTTCTTAGCGCCAGAGATCGTGACTTCACCAGCCAGCCCTGTGCCGCCCTGAATTACGAATTGATCCATGAGCAAGCCTTATTATTGAGGTAAAATGAGTTTTTTCTCGCGTTTCCACTCGGTAGGAGTAAAAGCACGAATAGATACTGCGTGAATTGTGCCATCTGAAATAGTATTCATTAAAGGTGCATATACCAATTGCTGCTTTTTGACGCGGTTTAAACCGTCAAAACACTCACCTACAGCTATCACTTCGTAATGACTACCATTGGCTTTAACATGTACTTCAGCTAATTGTAACTCATCGCGTAATAAGACTTCGACCTGACTTGTTTCCATAACTCTCACTCAAATAGGGTTGTAACCTGACCCAACTGCATTAGTTTTTGCAGCTGTTCAGGTATATTTTGCAACTCAAGGCGAACGCCTTGCTGCTTTAATTCTCTGAAAGAGTGAATTAACCAAGCTAAGCCCGCTGTGTCAACCCTTGTAACCTCAGAAAGGTCAAAATACCATGTTTTATGGCCACTTTGTGGCTGCTTGTTAATAAGTCGTTCAGTGGCGATTGAATGTCGGGTCAACTCGCCACTTATTTTAAATTGTCCATCACTCGAATTATTGACCGTGAGATTACTCACCTGTGTTACCCCTAAATTGCACTGGCAATTTGCTCTTTTGTTCTAATAAGTCACTAACATGGGTAAGCCCTTGCTGGCGTAAAATGCCTTGTAGTTCGCTTTGTTTAGCATCAAGTAAACTAATACCTTCAGCAACCATATCATAAGCGCGCCACTCACCACTGCGGTTTTCACGTACTTTGAAGTCAATTTTAATATCAGGTTTGCCTGACTCAACAATTTTTGTTTTTACTAGCACTACATCTTGTCCTGCAAACGCTTTTGCTGGAGAAAACTCTACGCTCTGATTGCTATATTGGGTAAATACACCAGCGTATGTAGCGACTAAATACTCTTGAAATACATCAATAAAGCGCTTAATTTCATCAATAGCCTTTTTTTGCTCAGCGGGATCTTTAATCGCTCTGACTTTTGAAACATGACTACCCAATACACGCAAAGCCGCATACTTATAATCCACATAAGGCATTAACTCTTCACTAACAATAACGCGTAAACGCTCTTTATCTTTTTTAATGATTGACTGTTCTTTAGTAATACGCTGAAAAGTATTATCAGCTACTTGGCGAACCATTTTATAAGGGTCTTTTAAATCAACATCTTGTGCCTGAGTAGCACCGCTCATAAAAACGAGCCCAACAACACATAAAATTTTCTTAAACATAATAATTACTCGCTACCTTGGTTGAATAAAAACTGCCCGATTAATTCTTCAAGCACTATCGCTGATTTAGTATCAGTAATAAAGTCACCATCATTTAGCGCTTTACTTTGCACACCAAACAGCTCATCTAAGCCAACATCTCCATCGTTGCTCGTTACCTCAACACCCATACAACGTTGTTCAGCTGATTTTGGCGCAATAACAGGGTTAATTCCTAAGTATTGCTCACCTAAAATACCTGAAGTCAAAATCGAAATTGAGCTAGTGTTAGAAAACCGGCACTGATACTGCGCGTCAATAGTCATATCAACCACAGGGACAAACTCTTGTGGATGAACCTTAATTGATTCTACTCGACCAATAACCACACCACCCACCTTAATCGGTGCGCGGGTTTTTAAGGACCCAATATTGTCAAACTTGGCTTTTAATTGATAAGTTTCAACTCCACCGCCAATACCTGCATTAGCCACTTTAAGCGCTAACATAGCAAGTGCGGCAATACCGAGAGCCACAAAAAAACCAACTAAAATTTCTAATTTCCGTGAATTCATTATTAATACCCTATTAGCTGGTAAACATTACCGCTGTCAAAATAAAGTCAAAACCTAATACAGCAAGAGAAGAATGCACTACCGTTTCGGTAGTTGCTCTGCTGATCCCTTCTGAGGTTGGTACACAATCATAACCTTTATAAAGTGCAATCCATGTCACTACTAAAGCAAATACGAAGCTTTTGATCATACCGTTCAAAATATCTTGTTGAAAAGATACTTGCGATTGCATGATTGACCAAAAACTCCCCGAATCAACCCCCAACCAGTCAACCCCAACAAGGTGTGCTCCAATAATAGCGACTGCTGAAAAAATCAGTGCCAACAATGGCATACTTATAAAGCCGGCCCAAAAACGCGGTGCAATAATACGCTTAAGCGGATCAATTGCCATCATTTCCAAGCTCGACAACTGCTCTGTTGCTTTCATCAAGCCAATTTCGGCCGTTAACGCACTGCCTGCACGCCCAGCAAACAGTAATGCAGTAACCACAGGTCCAAGCTCTCTTAGTAAGCTCAAGGCAACCAGAGGGCCTAAACTATCTTCAGCGCCATAACCAACAAGGACAGTATAGCCTTGTAAAGCCAACACCATACCAATAAATAGACCCGACACCATGATAATTAATAACGACTGAGAGCCAACCATATATAATTGGCGGATCAGTAACGGTGTACCTTTTTTAATATTCGGCACATTAGCTAGTGCACCCACCAACATTTGTGATGAACGACCCAGCGCCGCAAAACGGCCCAAGGTTTTATGCCCTAAGCGTTGTAGTAAATCGAGCATTATTGTTGCCCTCCAAGTAATTCGTCTTGATAAGGCGTTGCTGGGAAGTGAAATGGCACAGGGCCGTCTGATAGACCTTTTAAAAACTGTTGTACTAAAGGCGATTCATGATTACGCATTTGTTCAGGAGAACCTTCACCAATAACACCTTGTTCTGCAATGATAATAACATGATCGGCAATGCTCATTACCTCTGTAACATCATGAGTAACAATTAACGATGATAATCCCAACACTTCATTAAGGGACTTAATCAGCTTAACTAGTACTCCCATGGAAATAGGGTCTTGTCCTGCAAAAGGTTCATCGTACATGATTAATTCAGGGTCTAAAGCAATAGCGCGTGCAAGGGCTGCACGCCTTGCCATACCACCTGATAACTCTGATGGCATTAAATCTTGCGCGCCACGAAGCCCTACGGCTTGCAGCTTTAAAATGACTACTAGACGAATTAAATCTTCACTTAGGCTAGTATGTTCGCGTAGAGGAAACGCAATGTTGTCAAACACTGACATATCGGTAAATAAGGCGCCGCTTTGAAATAGCATACTCATTTTAGTACGCGCAGCATATAGTGCTTTACGCGACATACTCGGAATATTGCTGCCTTCAAACAGAATTTCACCACAGTCGGGTTTTAATTGCCCACCCACTAGACGTAACAAGGTGGTTTTACCAATACCACTGGGCCCCATAATCGCGGTGATTTTTCCTTTTGGGACATTGAAGCTCATATTTTTATATATGATGCGTTCACCTCGCAAAAAGGTTACATCCTTGATCTCTACTATTGGTTGCGACAAGTCGCTCTCCATAACTATTTTCACTAGTTCCCCTATTTTAAGGCTTTTTGCAGCAAGATGGAAAAAACAAATCGTAAAATTTTGTAATATTCTATTACATAACCATCTAATCCTCACCTTTATTGGCTTAACCTACCCTTAAATATTTTATTTACGTACGTATATACAGCCCCGCATTTTAAAGAGACTTAGTACACAATCCTAGCAAATTGACCGGATTCTTTTATTTATACTTTCATGTTGGCTTTTGATACTATTTATAGTCATCTCGTTTAAAAAAATTGGCGTACAGGCATGCTGACATCATTTGTCATTTTAATTTTAGGTTTTGCGGCACTAGTTTGGAGTGCAGACCGCTTTGTTTATGGCGCTGCAGCTCTGGCAAAAAACATGGGGATACCTACTTTAATCATCGGATTAACGGTGGTTGCAATGGGCTCTTCAGCTCCCGAAATGATGGTTTCAGCATCAGCAGCGCTTGCTGGTAAAACAGACACTGCGGTAGGTAATGCGATAGGTTCAAATATCACTAATATTTTTCTAGTGTTGGGTATCACAGCACTATTACGGCCCTTATCAGTTTCTTCATCAACATTAAAACGTGAAATGCCATTAGTATTACTGATTTCAGTGGCTACTTGGTACGTATTTTCAGATAACTACTTTTCATTCACTGAAGGTATTGCGCTACTGGTTGCGTTTATCGTATTTATTGCTGGCCTTATTACTATATCAATTAAAGCCAAAAAACAAACTCAAGCTGATGACCCATTTGTCAGCGAGGCCTGCGAAGACGTGCCTAATAATGTACCAACTAAGTCAGCCGTATTTTGGTTAGCAGTGGGTATAATATTACTCCCTATTAGCTCGCACTTTTTAGTCGGCTCTGCGGTCGATATTGCAAAATATTTTGGCTTAAGCGATTTAGTTATTGGTTTAACCATCATTGCCATTGGCACCAGCTTACCCGAACTTGCTGCTAGCGTTGCTGGGGTATTAAAAAAAGAGGACGATTTAGCTCTAGGTAATATTGTCGGCTCTAATATTTTTAATATTCTAGCTGTTTTACCATTGGCAGGTATTATTAATCCGTCAATTATCGACCCATCAGCAGCCAACCGAGATGTACTGATAATGATAGGCGCAACAATTGCACTTATCGTCATGTCCTTGAGTTTTAGAGGCACACACCGCATTAATAGAGTAGAAGGCGGTTTATTACTAGTCGCATTTATTGCCTATCAAGGCTATATTTTCAGCCAAGTTGGCTAACAGCCATTCATCATACGAGTAGCACAATGACGCAGCTAAATTTTATAGAGCAAGGTAAGCGAGTACTTGAAATAGAACGCCAAGCGCTTGTAGATATAAGCCAATATTTGAATGATAACTTCAATCAGGCTTGCCAGTTAATGTATCAATGTGATGGCCGCGTTATTGTAATTGGCATGGGTAAATCTGGTCATATTGGCAATAAAATTGCTGCAACACTCGCCAGTACCGGGACCCCAGCTTTTTTTGTTCATCCTGGTGAAGCCAGTCATGGCGATTTAGGCATGATCACCCCAAATGATGTTGTTATGCTCATTTCAAATTCAGGTGAAACCAGCGAAGTACTTAATATTATACCGGTACTAAAACGTATTGGCGCAAAAGTAATAAGCATGACAGGAAACCCGCAGTCAACTATGGCTACCCTCGCTAATGCACATGTGTGCATTAAAGTCACTGAGGAAGCCTGTCCACTGGGGTTAGCCCCAACTGCCAGCACCACCGCCACACTTGCCATGGGCGATGCCATGGCAGTTGCACTGCTTGAAGCTCGTGGTTTTACCGCTGATGATTTTGCACTTTCACACCCTGGCGGAAGCCTAGGTAAGCGCTTACTACTGTGCTTAAACGATGTGATGCATGCCAATGAGCTAGTGCCTATTATCACTGATAAGCAAACCATTAAAGACGCATTAATTGAAATGTCGGCAAAAGGCCTTGGCATGACAGCCATTGTCGATAACCAAGGCTTATTAGCAGGGTTATTTACTGATGGTGATTTACGCCGTATTTTAGAGCAACGTATTGATATTCATGGCACCCCAATCATTGAAGTAATGACCCGTTCGTGTACAACCGCCAAAGCACAATTGCTAGCTGCTGAAGCACTAAATATAATGGAACGTCAACGCATCAACGGTTTAATTGTGGTTGATGATAACAACCGCCCTATTGGCGCGTTAAACATGCAAGATTTACTTAAAGCTGGAGTTTTATAATGCAATTTTCTGATTTATACCAGCCTCTAAGCCACGACGTAGAGCAACGCGCAAAAAAAATCAAAATGCTGATTTGTGATATTGATGGCGTATTTTCAGATGGTCGCATCTATTTAGGTAACCAAGGCGAAGAGTTAAAAGCATTTAACACCAAAGATGGTTTTGGCATTAAAGCGCTTATTAATAGTGGCTTTGAAGTTGCGGTGATCACCGGGCGTCATTCACAGATAGTTCAGCAGCGCATGACTAGCCTAACCGTACAACATATTTACCAAGGCCAAGAGGATAAGTTACTAAGCTATCAAGAGCTTAAAAATAAATTAAAGCTCAACGATGACCAAATCGCTTATATCGGCGACGATGGCCCTGACTTGCCTGTAATGGAACAAGTTGGCTTTGCGGTAGCGGTAAATGATGCGCACCCACTTATAAAGCGCCTTGCTCATTATACAACTATGCTACCGGGTGGGTTTGGTGCAGTGCGTGAATTAACCGACTTACTGATGTTAGTTAATAATAAACAGTTAACAAACACAGGCACAAGCTCATGAATAGCGCGCGTATAATTCTATCTATTTTATTTGTAGCGACTATGGTTTGGTTATGGTATCCGTACTTTAATCAACCTCTAGACAATCAAAATAAACAAGAAAAAATCATCGCTAAGCCTGATTATGTAGCAGTTGCCCTTAAGCAAACAGCTTATGATGAACAAGGCAAAATAAGCCATAAAGTCACAGCGACAAAAATGGAGCTTTACCGAAAGCTTGGCTTTACTTACTTTGAACAGCCTATATTTACAATATATAACGAACAACAGACTTGGCGAATAAACGCTAAAGAAGCCACGTTATACGAAAACAACACCCTTATTTTAGACGGTGATGTTGTGGCTAAAAATTTAACTAGTAATGCTATGATTGAAAATATTAACGCCGACAACATTGAAGTAAATATCGAAGCACAAACCATGCGTTCAGCGCAGCCGGTAGAATTAATCGGTCCGAATTTAAAGATCACTGGCCGCGGCCTCGAAGCCGATTTAAAAGCCGAAGTGATAGAACTTATCAACCATACGCGAACCATATATTATGACCAATAAACTAACTAAAATACTATTACCAAGCCTATTCATCGCTTTTTCAACAATCGCAGCCACGCCGCCTGCAGATCAAGTATCAATTAGTGCCGATAAGCAGCAAGCACAACTTAAAGAAAATGTGGGGATTTTTGAAAAAAATGTCGAAGTAATTCATGGTAATCGTCATATTACAGCCGATCGCCTTGAGGTTCATAAACGCGGCGATTTAGGCGAAAATAAACAATTGTTAATCGCAACAGGCAAGCCTGCCTACTTTGAAGAAAAGCAAACCGATGGCACTGTAATGAGCGCCAGCGCCAATGAAGTACGTTACGACGTAGCAAAACGCTTTTTGACCCTAGTTGGTGATGCTAAAGTGACTCAGGCAGGACAAGAAATTAATGCTAAAAGCATCACCTACGATATGCAGCAACAGCTTATTAGCGCCGAAAAAGATGAAAACTCTGACGACCGAGTACACACCATTTTAGTGCCTATAAACAGCAAAAAAGATAACGAAAAAGGCCAACCATGAGCACTTTAAAAGCAGAATTTTTAGCAAAAAGCTATAAAGGCCGCGAAGTCGTAAAAAATGTCGGTCTTGAAGTCAGTGCAGGTAGTATTGTTGGCTTACTTGGCCCAAATGGTGCGGGTAAAACCACCACTTTTTATATGATTGTTGGTTTAGTTCCAAGTGATAAAGGGCGTATTACTATTGATGAGCAAGACATAACGCTACTACCAATGCACAGCCGCGCACGCTTAGGAATTGGCTATTTACCACAAGAATCATCAATTTTTCGTAAACTCACCGTTTACCAAAATTTAATGGCAATTTTAGAAACTCGTAAAGAACTAAAAAAGACTGAACGCGAAGAGGTACTAAATGAATTACTTGACGAACTAAGTATTCAACACATTCGTGATAGCCAAGGCATGGCATTGTCTGGTGGTGAACGCCGCCGGGTAGAAATAGCTCGCGCATTAGCAGCCAATCCTAAATTTATTCTTTTAGATGAGCCTTTTGCTGGTGTTGACCCTATTTCAGTGTTAGATATAAAGAAGATTATTGAACACCTTAAAAACCGAGGTATAGGCGTACTTATTACTGATCACAATGTACGAGAAACCCTTGATGTTTGTGAAAAAGCCTACATTGTTTCTCATGGGGAGCTAATTGCATCTGGCACTCCTGAAAACGTATTAAATAATAAAACAGTGCGCGATGTTTACCTAGGTGAACAGTTTAGACTCTAAATCGACTAGCATCTGCTAGTATTAATTATGACAACATTTTAAAAAGGATTGTTAGAGATACATGAGGCAATCATTACAGCTGCGCATGGGCCAGCAACTTACAATGACACCACAGCTGCAACAAGCGATACGCCTGCTGCAACTTAGTACATTGGATCTCCAGCAAGAAATACAAGAAGCGTTAGATAGCAACCCATTACTTGAGGTTGAAGAACAAAATTTTAGTGACGAAGATGCTGGTAAAAATGAACAAAAGCAAGATACAGATGATGTCACGGTTAGCGCTTCGCCAGACGAAACCTCAAGCGAATACGAACAAGAAAGCTCAGAAGCATTAACTAAAGAAACCGTGAGTGACGAAATGGCAATGGACGTTACGTGGGATGAGTACATGAGTGCAGCCCCTAATACGTCATCAGGGCCAATGCCTGAAGATGAATCTATTTATCAAGGTGCATCAACAGAAACACTGCACGAATATTTAATGTGGCAACTACAGTTAACGCCATTTAGTCCCACTGATGAGGCGATCGCTTTAGCTATTGTTGAAGGCATCGATGAATCAGGTATTTTAACCGTTAGTTGTGAAGACTTATTAGAAAGCTTGAATCAAGGCGGCGAAGAAGAAATAGAACTTGATGAAATACAAGCTGTGTTAAAGAGAATTCAACTTTTTGACCCAATCGGCATCGGCGCACGCAGCTTACCTGAATGCCTATGTATTCAACTAAATCAATTTGATCCCGCAACCCCTTGGATTAGCGAGACAAAAAAGGTTCTAACTGATCATATCGATTTATTAGCCAGTCGTGATTACCGTACTTTAATGAAAAAGACTAAGCTTAAAGAAGACGAGCTTAAAGAGGTTATGACGCTCATTCACAGTCTCAATCCCAAGCCGGCTGATACCATTGTGCGTGAAGAATCTGAGTACGTTATTCCTGATGTGTCAGTGAAGAAAATAAAAGGCCGCTGGATAGTTGAGCTTAACCCCGACAGCATGCCAAAAATTCGTGTAAACAGCCAGTATGCGGCAATGTCTCGCTCTGTTAAATCAAGCAGTGACAGCCAGTTCATTCGCTCTCATCTGCAAGAAGCCAAATGGTTTATTAAAAGCTTAGAAAGCCGTAACGATACTTTATTAAAAGTAACTAACTGCATTGTGCAGCAACAACAAGGTTTTTTTGAACATGGACCCGAAGCTATGCGCCCAATGGTTTTAAATGATGTAGCTGAAATGGTGGAAATGCATGAGTCAACAATTTCGCGAGTAACTACGCAAAAATATATGCATACTCCACGCGGTATTTTTGAGTTGAAATACTTTTTTTCAAGTCATGTAAGCACCGAAAATGGGGGGGAATGCTCATCAACAGCTATTCGTGCTCTGATCAAAAAGCTAGTCAGCGCAGAAAACTCAGCGAAACCGTTGAGTGATAGCAAAATAGCAGATATATTGGCAGAGCAAGGAATAAAAGTGGCTAGACGCACCATTGCAAAATACCGCGAGTCGCTTGCTATTCCACCATCGAACCAAAGAAAAAGTTTGATTTAAGGCGTTAACACACAGAAGGAAAATGCTTATGCAATTAAATTTAACGGGTCGCCATGTAGATATTACTGATTCATTAAGAGACTATGTAAATAGTAAATTTGCGAAGCTAGAAAGGCACTTTGATCATATAAACAATGTGCATGTCATTCTTGATGTAGTAAAACTAAAGCAAAAAGCAGAAGCCACTTTACATGTCAGTGGCGCGGAGTTGTTCGCTTCGACACAGCACCAAGACATGTACGCCGCGATTGACGGACTTATAAATAAACTAGACCGCCAAGTAATCAAACACAAAGAGAAGATTGCTCGACATTAATCCTATGAAATTAAGCTCACTTACTTGTCAGGACTGCAGTAAAGCTGCGGTCCTTTTTAATAGCAAAAAACGCATTATTGAATTCATAAGCCAGCTAGCCCACGAGCAGTTACCGCATTTAGTCCAGCAAGATATACTTAATGCGCTGTTGACTCGCGAAAAGTTGGGGAGTACAGGTATAGGTAAAGGTATTGCTATTCCTCATGGCCGAATGAATGGTATTGATAGTCCTTTAGCGCTTGTGCTAGTGAGTAAATCACCCATTAATTTTGATGCTATCGATAATCGCCCTGTTGATATATTTGTCGCACTCATCGTCCCTGACGGTGATAGTGAGCTGCACTTAAAGACGCTAGCCGCCATTGCTGATAAACTAAACAATAAAGAGTTTTGCAAACAATTACGTAGCGCAAAAACGGACCAAGATTTATTTAATGTAATTGATGCACAATAAAGGAGACTAGTAATGGAGTTAATTATCGTCAGCGGCCGCTCAGGCTCAGGGAAGTCCGTTGCGCTACGAGTATTAGAAGACTTAGGCTATTACTGCGTAGATAATATTCCAGTTAACCTATTACCGTCTCTAGTACGAAGTGTATCAGACAATTACGACAAAATAGCTGTTAGCATCGACGTTAGAAACCTGCCTAAAGAACAAAAAGAATTTAACGATATACTCGAATACCTACCTGGATTTGCAAAACCAACTTTATTTTATTTAGACAGCGACGAGCAAACACTGATAAAACGTTTTTCTGAGACTCGTCGCCTGCATCCATTATCGATTGACTCTTTACCGCTTGATTTAGCGATAAAACAAGAAAAAATATTGCTGGATGTACTGATCACTCATGCTGATTTTATTATTGATACCACCGATTTAAGTGTCCACCAGCTGGCTGAATCAATTCGTGAAAAAATTCTCGGCAAAAAAGACAAAAAATTAATCATAACTTTTGAATCATTTGGCTTTAAACATGGAATTCCTAAACAAGCTGATTACGTATTTGACGCACGATTTTTACCAAACCCACATTGGGAACTTGAGTTAAAGCCACTGACAGGACTTGATCAACCAGTAAAGGATTATTTAGCAAGTCACAGTATAGTGCAAAAGTTCACCTGGCAAATTCAAACCTTTGTACAAACATGGCTGCCTCATTTAGAGCGTAATAATCGTAGCTATTTAACTATTGCTATTGGTTGCACAGGTGGCCAGCATCGTTCAGTCTATTTAGCGCAAACCATTGGTGAAAGTTTTGCAATGTCTCACTCAAATGTGAAAATTCGCCACCGTGAACAAGAAATATAAATACCAAGGTAGCCACAATTAATGTATGCAGAAGATACTTTTTTAATTAAAAACAAGTTAGGCCTACATGCTCGTGCTGCTAGCGTTCTTGCACAATTAGCAGTGCAATTTGATGCCACCATAACGCTATTTCAAGATGAAAAACAAGCGGCTGGCGACAGTGTCTTAGCACTGATGCTGTTAGAAAGCAGTAAAGGCAAAGAAGTAAAAGTTATTTGTAAAGGCCCTGATGCAAAATCCGCGCTTGCAGCCATCGGACAGTTAATAGCAGAGCGTTTTAACGAGCAAGAATAAGCTTGCGCTTGGTGTCTGTCTTTAAATTGCGGTAAACTAAATACAGTTTTTAGCCAAAACATTGTTAATTATCTGAATTTTTCTATCTTCGTAATAGTTTATTTTTATAAGGACGCCAATGCCCGATACTTTTGAACAGGATTATCCACTACAACAACTAAAACAGGTGACTCAGTCACTCAATAGTGGGCAGTTTGTTCAAGTCAGGCGTATGTTAGCAAAAACGGCCCCGTGCGATACCGCGCTATTACTAGAGTCATCTCCGCATAAAATCCGTAGTTTACTATGGCAACTGGTCGACCCTGATGTGCAAGGTGATGTACTCGAAGAGCTTTCTGAAGATGTGCGCTTGGGTATTATTGCGCAAATGGAACCTGAGCATATAGCTGCTGCCACTGAAGACATGAGCGATGATGACTTCGGCGAAGTATTACGTAGCCTGCCCGATACAGTTTATCAAAATGTGGTTGGCGCCATGGACAGCCAAGATAGAGAACGTGCTACCCAAGCACTTTCTTATCAAGAGCGCTCAGCCGGGGCATTAATGAACACCGATACGGTGACTATTCGCCCTGATGTTACTATTGATGTAGTCCTTCGCTATCTGCGCTTACGCGGCGAGCTACCTGAAGGCACCGACGATTTATACGTAGTTGATAAGCATAACTGTTTTTTGGGCGCAATGCCGCTAAGCGTACTATTAACTAACTCTCCGGATAAAGTCATTCGTGATTTGATGGATGAAGACTGTGAGTCAATTGCCATCTCTATGGATGAGAGTGACGTTGCGCAGCTGTTTGAACGCCATAACTGGATTTCAGCCCCTGTTGTTGATGATAACGCACAATTACTTGGTCGTATTACTATCGATGATATCGTTGATGTTATTCGTGAAGATGCTGAACATAGCTTATTGAGCTTAGCCGGCCTTGATGACGAAGAGGATACCTTTGCTCCCGTATTAAAAAGCTCCCAAAAGCGCTCTATTTGGCTTGGTGTGAATTTATTGACGGCGTTAACAGCTGCTTTTGTCGCCAGCTTTTTTGAAAACACTCTCGCTGTTTTACCTATTCTAGCCGTACTTAACGGTATTGTGCCGTCGATGGGGGGTGTTGCAGGTAGTCAAACACTCACTCTGGTTATCCGCGGTATTGCAGTTGGCCATATAAATCAAACCAACCAACGCTTTTTGCTGATGAAAGAACTGGCTATCGGCGCGATTAATGGCGTGGTATGGTCAATTTTAATAGCAGGCGTGGTCGCTATTTGGCAGTGGGACTTTAAGTTGGGAGCCGTGCTTGCTTTTGCTATGTTTATGAACTTAGTAGCAGCAGGTATAGCCGGTGCTAGTATTCCACTAATTTTGAAAAAGATGAATATAGATCCAGCCCTTGCAGGTAGTGTGTTATTAACTACAGTGACTGATATAATAGGTATTTTCGCCTTTTTAGGCACTGCAACTTGGTTACTGATTTAATTGAGTTAGTGTAAGAAAAGTTGCTTGAATTAGCTCAACTCTACATACTCACTAAGGGCGGCATTTAGTAACATGCACTTATGGTTTTTACTACTTAACACTTCTAATATTGCTGCCATCCTAGCTAACCACCCTTACTTTTCGTGTGCTTACAGCTATCCATAGCCATTCTCGTAATTCCACCTTAACTTCCATTATCCTTATTTATCCAAGCCTTCTATAATCCATTACTTACTTGCTCGGTGAAGTAGTATCCATAATTTTCTTCCATTGCTGCGCCGTCCATAGCGACACACTTTGTACATCCGTTTCTTTAAAATGACTTTCTTTTGTATGATTATACTCCATAACATTCCTCCTTGCAGACTTGCGCCTGTTCTTCCTTGTAAGTATTAATGAATACGGCTTATTAACGTCTAGCGATGATATAAATCGCATGGATCAAACCAGGAATATAACCCAGCAATGTTAACAAGATGTTAATCCAAAATTGTGCACCCAAACCTACCTGTAAAAAAACACCTAAAGGTGGAATGAGCACTGAAAATATAATACGTATTAAATCCATCTTGCGCTCCTTACTATAAAAAACTAAATCTCAAACTTAAAGCCCAAAAGACTGGGCTTTATAAAGTGACAAATATTACTTTTTAACGATAGTAAGATTGTCTTTAACATCTCTTACATCTTCTGCATTTGAGGCAATTTTAACAGCTAACTGCTTTTCAGCGTCAGATTCAACTGTACCGTTCAACGTGACTACACCTTTATCTGTATCAACGTCGATATTAGTACCGCTTACTTCAGAATTGAACAAATAACGCGTTGTGATAACAGTGGTAATTTTAGCATCTGTTAAGTCACTATCAGCGCTATCATCGCTGTCCATGTCTTTACTTTTCATCATGGCTGACTTTTTATCTTGAATAACAGTTAACTGGTTATCTACGTCCATGACATCATCAATGCTTAACACAAGTTCTTCAGCAAGCTCTTTATCAAGATCACTTTTCACTTTACCAGTTAATGTTACCTTACCATTTTTAACATCGGTATTAATGTCAAAATTATTCAGATTGCTATTCATTAACAGTACGGTTTCAGCCTTACCATCAACCCATGCATCTTTACTTTCACTTTCCCAGCTATTGGCTTGAGCACCCATTGCTGTTGTACCAAGAACTAAAGCTGCAATCATTGTTTTGTTAAATGTTTTCATAATCTGTTTCCTTTTGATTAGTTACGCTATTTAATATGCGAACATCGCGCCAACTTTATAACTATTAATAATCAATAAGATACAAAAAAACATTTAACCGTTGTAATTTTTTTACAAGCTACTCGGTAATTTATTCCTAGTATTGCAACAATAGATAAACACTTCATGGTCATTTGTAAGTATTTTATACTGGGCTATAACACTCAGAGCAATCGGTAGATTTCGTAAGAGTGAATTTTTGCTGTGCGAGAGTTAAACCATCAAAACAGATAAACTGGCTACCTTGGTGGTGCCCTAGGATTAAATTAATCCCGAGTAATGCCTGCATTGATCCCATCACACCTAGAAGCGGACTCAGCACACCTGCATTATCACAATTCAGTGCTTGTTGCTCTGGCTGCTCTGGAAACAGACAGCCATAACAGGGACTTTGTGGCACACGAAAATCAAAGCACATCAACTGTCCTTCGCTAGCAATAGCCGCGGCTGATATAAGTGGTATACCCGCTTTTAAACAAAAACGATTAACTGTATAACGTGTAGCAAAGTTATCACTGCAATCCAGTACCAGTGTTGCAGCTTTAAATATTTGCTCAGCATTTTCTTCAGTTAATTGCTGACTAACAGTGTTAACAGTAATTTGGTTATTTAAGCTCGTTAGCACTTTACCTGCAGCGCTCGCTTTAGCTTGCCCTAAGTGGTTCACTTTATAGAGCACCTGTCGCTGCAAATTAGAAAGTTCGACTTTATCGTCATCAAGTAACGTAAGCTCACCAACACCCGAAGCCGCTAAATACAAAAGCGCAGGGCTACCTAAACCGCCCGCACCAATCACAACAACGTGTGCTGCTTTTAGTTTTAGCTGACCATCAAGGCCAACTTCTTTAAGCATTAAGTGGCGACTATAACGTAGCTGCTCTTTGTCAGATAATTCTTTCTCAGGTAAGTCTGTCATTATTTTTCAAAGCCATCCTTATAACTCTCTTTAATAGCACCTTGTAAATCTACAATTGCTTGTTGATAATCATCAGCTTCAGTAATAGCCCTTACTACAGCAACACTGCCAACACCTGTGGCAGCCACTTCTAAAGTACGCGCTAAATCAATCCCCCCGATAGCGACTGTTGGGTAACTTTGCATTAATGGCACAAAATGTTTTAGCTTTTCAAGCCCTTGGATTTGACCCGTCATATCTTTGGTGGTGGTTGGGTAAATAGCTCCAAATGCCATATAACTAGGACGATAATTGTGCGCGCGAAGCATTTCATAAAAACCATGAGTCGAAAGTCCTAAACGCAGCCCCGACTCTTTTATCAGGGCTAAGTTAGCTTTAAGCAAATCTTCTTGGCCTAAATGTACACCATAAGCGCCGTGTTTAATTGCCAATTGCCAGTAATCGTTAATATACACGTTACCATCGTACTTTTTCCCTAGTGTAACTGCTGATGCAATCACCTCATCAAGCTCGTTTTCTGTGCCATTTTTTATTCTTAGCTGTACGGTTTTAATACCTTGCGCTAAACACTTCTCTAGCCAATCAAGTGTATCAACTACTGCATATAAACCGAGTTGTTTACTTTCACACGGAGCAAAATTGGCAGCCATAGTAAATTCATCAGCACCGTCGAAGTCTAGTTCATCGGCAAGCCAACTACCTGCTTCTATCACTTGTGGATAATCATTAATATTTTCGGGGAAGCATGTTTGTGCTACAGGGCCAAGACCTTCACCATAACGTACTGCCGCTTTTAAACCTTGGTTGATATAGGCTTTAGCTAAAATAAAAGCATCTTTAAGTGGGTATTCTTTTGTTAAACACGCAGCAATTACAGAGGCCATACTGCAACCTGTACCATGACTGTGCGGTGTCGTTATTTTTTCGTTGCCAAGCCAATACTCGCTTGCACCATCAGTACAGTAATCAACGCAATAACCAGCTGGGTAATCCCAATGCCCACCTTTGATCACCACCGCTTTTGCCCCCCAACTTTGCAGCTTTGCAGCTGATTCCTTTACTGCACTTGGGCCAATTAAATACACCCCAGTTAATAATTGCGTTTCGTGAGTGTTTGGGGTGATCACATCCACCAGCGGCAATAAGCACTCTTTAATTGCACTAACGGTATCTTCTTCGGTAAGTAAGTCACCACTACTAGCAATCGCTACGGGATCATATATAACTCGTGGCGGTATTGGCCATGTTGCTTGATAATGCTTTATATGTTCACTAACAAGTTGAATTTGCTGAACGTTCGCTAACATGCCAATTTTAATTACGGCGGCTTTCATATCACTTTCAAGGGCTAATAACTGCGACTCTATTATATCGGTTGAAATAGGATTAATCGCTTCTACGCCTAAGCTATTTTGCGCAGTAAGTGCAGTAATTGCAGTACAACCATGTACACCAAAACTTTGCATGGCTTTAATATCTGCCTGAATACCTGCACCACCGCCAGAATCAGAGCCTGCAATTGTCCAAACAACGTGATTCATATTTACTTATTCCCTAATTTTTTATGTCTGATGCCAAAAAGGCATACCCATTGTAGGCGTTGATGGCGCAGCCATTTCTTTTTCAGGCATAGCTTTCGCTTTATAAGCGCAGCGCCCAGCATCAACTGCGGCTCTAAATGCATGGCTCATGGTAACAGGGCAACCCGCCCCTGCAATAGCCGAATTTAATAACACGCCATCATAACCCAATTCAAGTGCTTGGCAGGCATGAGATGGCAAACCAAGCCCTGCATCAACGATTAATGTCATTTCTGGAAGCCGCTCACGAATAGTTTTTAAATTGTATTGATTCAACAACCCCTTTCCTGTGCCAATCGGGGCTCCCCATGGCATTAAAACCTCACAGCCAACATCAGCTAATCGCTGACACAGTACTAAATCGTCAGTACAATAAGGTAATACTTTAAAGCCATCATCAATTAAAATTTTTGTCGTCTCTAGCAAAGCAAATGGATCTGGCTGTAAATTGTATTCATCACCAATTAGCTCTAGTTTGATCCAGTCTGTAGCAAATACTTCTCTGCACATTTGTGCAAGTGTGACCGCCTCTTTTACGCTATGACACCCTGCAGTATTGGGAAGTATTTTTAAACCAGTGTCTTTAATTAGCTGCCAAAAATCCCCTCCCGCTGCAGCACTTTGCTGGCGGCGCAACGATACAGTAACCACCTCAGCGCCTGAGGCTACAATAGAGTCGGTCATAATCGCAGGAGACGGATAAAGTGCAGAGCCAATCAATAGCCGGCTATTTATTTGTTCGCCATAAATACTAAAGTTATCATTTGTATCACTGCTCATCTTACCCCCCTTGGATTGGCGAAAGTAATTCTATGCTATCGCCTTGTGAAACTACTGTTTCGGCGCATGAATGATGAGGTATAAATTGCTTATTTAAAGCAACCGCATAAGGTTTTTTTGCACCAAATTCTGATAATATTTCTGCCAATATAGTGTGTTCAGCCGTTTCAAATGACTGACCATTAATTGTTATCTTCATTTTTAACCTCTTAACCAAGTGAAGGTTATTTTATTAATTCAACCGCCTTTGCAACTAAACTCGGCGCAAGCATATAACCGTGCCGATACAAGCCATTTATGCTGATCACGTTTTCATGCTGAGTAACCGCCGGGCGATTATCTTTAAATGCCGGGCGAAGACCCGTTTGAATATTAAGTATTCTTCCTTCAGCAAATCCACTGTGTACCGTGTACGCCGCCGAGAGTAATTCAAGAGTTGAACGTACTGTTGCAGGGCCGTTATCTTGCGATTCAATTTCTGTCGCGCCAATCACATATTCATGATTCGGTTTAGGGGCAATATAAATCGGGTAACGCGGGTGCATTAAACGTATCGGGCGAGTAAGTAGCACCTCTGGTGCATATAAACGAGCTACTTCACCGCGCACTCCTCGCAATTTACACGTTGCACTTTTAGCACCTAAGCCGCGACAATCGATGATGTAGTCATACGATGACTTCAGTTTTGAACTTTCAATATCAACATGCTGACCAAATTTAAATTTAACACCCCGCGCTTTAAGACTGTTAAAACTTGCTTTGTAAAATGCTTGGTTATCTATTTGACCTTCACAAGGTAAATAAAGTCCTTGGTTAAAGCGCCCAACTAATTCAGGTTCAAGTTCAGTAATATGGGAACTATTAAGTTGCTGCACTTGATGCTCAGCCAATGGCTTCAGGCGATTTTCAAAACTTTCTAAATCACCTTTATCTTGTTGATGTGCAACCACCAGTGTGCCTTGCTGTTGAAAAAACACCTCTTCATCAAGGCTTGCTAAAATATCCGGCCAACGGGCAATTGAATCAAGCCCCATTAACGCCAAGTCCTGCTCGCACAATACCGACTCAGCCAGTGGTGCAAGCATTGCCGCCGCCACACGTCCTGCGCTATCTAATGCATGCTCATCACCCGCTTCAAACACCGTTACCTTATGATGCAAACTCAATTCAAGCGCCGCCAAGCGCCCCGCCAAGCCAAATCCCACCACCGCAATGTTGTAAGACATAAGAACCCTTAATTTAGTTAGCGAGCTCATCACTCGCCAACTTTCTAACTCACTAATTCTCTATATCGCTTTATGATAAATCTCTGAACCAGTTTTTTTAAACTCATCTGATTTAGTTTTCATCTCAGCTTCTACATCAACCATTTTAACTTCAATAGCATCGCCAACGTTGTTCGGGTCAATACCTCGTGTTTCTAAGTCTTTAGCGTATTCACGAACTTCTTGAGTGATTTTCATTGAGCAAAACTTAGGTCCACACATAGAGCAAAAATGCGCGACTTTACCTGATTCTTGTGGCAGAGTTTCATCGTGATATTCACGAGCACGAATAGGGTCTAAACCAATATTAAATTGATCATTCCAGCGAAACTCAAAGCGCGCTTTAGACAACGCATTATCACGCTCTTGTGCACCTGGGTGGCCTTTTGCTAAATCTGCGGCGTGCGCGGCAATTTTATAGGTGATCAAACCTTCTTTTACATCTTCTTTATTTGGCAAACCTAAATGCTCTTTGGGTGTTACGTAACACAGCATGGCGCAGCCATACCACGCAATCTGCGCTGCCCCAATACCTGAGGTGATATGATCGTACCCAGGAGCAATATCGGTTGTCAGAGGACCAAGAGTATAAAAGGGGGCTTCATCACAATGCTTAAGCTGCTCCTCCATATTATCTTTGATCATATGCATTGGCACATGCCCGGGGCCTTCAATAAACACTTGAACGTCGTGCTTCCAAGCTATTTTAGTCAACTCACCTAAAGTACGTAGCTCACTAAATTGTGCTTCGTCGTTGGCATCAGCAATAGAGCCAGGACGCAAACCATCACCAAGAGAAAAACACACATCGTATTGTTTTAATATTTCACAAATATCCTCAAAGTGTGTGTAAAGGAAGCTTTCTTTATGGTGAGCTAAACACCATTTCGCCATAATTGAACCGCCGCGCGACACAATTCCCGTAACACGCTTTGCTGTCATCGGCACATATCGAAGCAGTACGCCAGCATGGATAGTAAAGTAATCGACCCCCTGCTCGGCTTGCTCTATTAATGTATCGCGGAAAATTTCCCAAGTTAAATCTTCGGCTACACCATTTACTTTTTCTAGCGCCTGGTAAATAGGCACGGTACCTATAGGGACTGGTGAGTTACGTACTACCCACTCGCGAGTTTCGTGAATATAACGCCCGGTCGATAAATCCATCACTGTGTCTGCGCCCCAACGAGTTGACCAAACCATTTTTTCAACTTCTTCTTCAATAGATGAACTCACCGATGAATTACCTATATTGGCATTAACTTTCACTAAAAAATTACGACCAACAATCATCGGCTCGGTTTCTGGATGGTTAATATTATTGGGTAAAATAGCGCGACCACGGGCAATTTCGTCACGCACAAATTCAGGAGTAATAAATTCAGGTATACTCGCGCCGAACGATTCACCTTTATGCTGCTCAGCAAGTAGCTCTTTTCGTAGTTCTGAGCGCCCCATATTTTCACGCATTGCAACATATTCCATTTCAGGGGTGATAATACCTTGGCGAGCATAATGCATTTGTGTAACGTTTTTACCAGCTTTACCACGGCGAATTTTAGGTAAATGCTCAAAGCGGATATGATCGAGTCCTTCATCAGCCATACGTTGCTGTGAAAACTGCGAGGTGACGGACTCTAAAATTTCAGTATCGCCACGACTTTCAATCCACTGTTCGCGGTATTTATCCAAGCCTTTACGCACATCGATGCTAAGTTCAGGGTCAGTATATGGGCCCGATGTATCATAAACTCGCAGTGGTGTATTTGACTCATAAATAGGGTTTTCATCAGTACCACCGATAAAGGTGTCACTTAGAGTGATTTCACGCATGCCCACACGCACATTTTCTTGTGTACCTTGTACATACACTTTATGCGAGCTTGGAAATGGCTGCCCCGTTAGGTTATAAATATAATCTGATGCGGCCGCACGGATTTCGCGGCGAGACGGTTTTTCTGATGTGTTTGACATGACTTACCTCATTGCTAAAAAAGGGTTGTCTTGTCAGATATTACGTCGCGAAAAAGCAGCGTAATAGAGAGTAGCAAATGCTATAGATCGAAGATGGATATTACAAAAAGTACTACCAATCTTGGCAGCCAAAATGCTTATGCCCAAAATGGCGCACAAGAACCTATTTTAAGGCAGCTTGTTCCCTACGCAGGTGTTAGCCTGATCAGGTTCACGGATCCCGCTTTCGCGATCTCAGCCATTAAGTAAATACTTAAGGCACTCCGACAAGTAAAAATTCTGTTCTAATTTCTGAATGAGTGTACGTTAGATATACACTTGCTGCAAGAGCTTAACTTGTAATCAACCAGCTGGAATAAACTCAAAAGTTTGCTTACCATTTAAAACTAATTGCTGGCCTTGAATTTGTAAAGGCGCGCCTTGCTTTAAAGTATCAAGTAGCTGCTGTTCAAACTCATCCAGCGATTCACCACATGATTTTCGGGTCATCCCTAACTTATTTACTGTTAAATGACTTTCATCAAGCGAGCCTTCGCCAAAAAACTTATTACATCCGGCAAAGCCATTCACTTGCAGTGCTTCAATAAAGCTTAGTGAAGCCGAATATGACGCAGGGATAACAAGACCATCCACACGTGATAATTGCCACTTGGTGTATTTCAATTGCTCATTAGTGACTGTCCCTGTCGATGAGCAGCCGATACATAAGCCGATTATAATCATCGGTATTGCTGCTAGTTTCATGTAATTATTAACCTAATATTCAATCCGTCAATAATAACAATATTTATTCGCTCGTGCCGTTAATAATGCATGTTTTTAATGTAAAAAATTGTTCTAAGGTAGTAAAAAACGTTCACATCAGTAATTACTCTTCTTTAAACAAGCGTTCAACCTGCTGAGGTAAAAATGGTCGGCCTTGTTCGTTAAGCGATGTACCAATAACCAGCGCCTTAAGCATTACTTTTTCGTCACGTTTTCGAATTATAGTTTGCCTAAAACCAAACTTTAAGCGACTGATACGCTCAGGCGTTACCGCCACGTAAAATTCATCACCTGGTACGAGTGATTGTTTGTAATCCATTTCACTGCGCATGACTACAAGATTTATTTTGTCCCGTGTAAGCTGTGCGAAGTCAACGCCATTGGCGTGTAGAAATTCATGGCGAGCATGTTCAAGATAGTTAAAGTAAACACTATTATTTACAATACCCTGTAAATCGCATTCATAGTCGCGTACTTTAAAGTCTACTTTAAAGGTCATATTCGTAATCCTAATTATGTATACTGTTCGCGTTTATAGCATATAAACAGCTAAAAGTTGAATGGCGACTTTAATGAGAATAGTTGCTATCATGAAAGTCCCTGAAATGGAGTTAAGTAATCGAATGAAACTACGCCTGTCCTTAATTACTGCCGCGCTATTACCTATTTTAAGCGCCCCAGCGTTTGCTGAAGATACCGATCTTGAAAAAATAGTGGTCACTGGGGACTTTCAAAAAGAAAGTATTCAAACCCTTAGTGCCAGCGCAAGCTTATTTAGCGAACATGAAATTAATGACCGTGGCGCTAACTTTCTTGACCAAATGCTTGCCAGTGCAGCTAATGTTAATTTTACCTCAGGCGCATCCCGCGGTCGTTATGTGCAAATTCGTGGTGTTGGTTTACGCTCTCAGTTTGTTGACCCAATTAATCCATCTGTTGGCCTAGTTATCGACGGTATTAACTATTCAGGCCTTGGCGGCAGTTCATTATTATTTGATGTAAACCAAATTGAAATCTACCGAGGCCCACAAGGCACGCGATTTGGTGCAGATGGCCTAGCTGGCATGATCCAAATGGAATCAGCCGACCCAACACTCGATCCAAGCTTAAAATTCCAACTTGGCGCTGGTACTTACAATAGCCACGAAGCAGGCGTTGCCGCTGGTATAGGCATTACCGATAGTACTGCGGTCCGAGGCAGTATTTATCAACGTAAATCAGATGGCTACGTAGATAACCTCTATTTAAACAAACCCACTCAGCAGCAAGATGAAATGGTCAGCCGCTTTAAACTACATAGCCAACTAACCGATCACTTACGCTCTGAATTAAGCGTTCACTATATTGATATCAACAACGGCTATGATGCCTTTACCCTTGATAACAGTCGTAATAGCGTAGCAGATGAACCAGGCCAAGATAACCAAGAAAGCATTGCCGTAGGCCTTGCCAATATATACACCGGCTTTGATTGGTTTGATGTCAATCTTAACCTATCAGGTATTGATAGTGAGTTAGTTTACAGCTTTGATGAAGATTGGGTGTGTAATGATATTAACCAGCCACAGTTATGCGCTGCCGGGCTACACCCTGATGGTTATAGCTACGAAGATTATTATTATCGTGACCGCGAAGATAAAACTGCTGAATTACAATTCAATGGTAAGTCACGCGATTGGGTTGCAGGTATTTATTATCAAGGAAGAGATGTAGATCTGGACCGCGAGCGTAGAAAGTTTTCTGAACTAGAAACCTTTGACTCAACGTATGAAGTGAACAATGTCGCTATGTACGGTCAACTCGCAACCCCAATCAACTCGAAAACCACTTTGATCACTGGCTTGCGAGTTGAGCAATACCAAGGTGATTACACTGATAGCAATGGATTTATTGTTGATACTGACGATGTCATGGTCGGTGGTAAACTAGCACTTGAATACCAAGTGATTGACCGTACCATGATCTATACTAGTTTAACCCGTGGTTATAAAGCCGGTGGTATTAACTCTGAAGCGCTCGCAAAAGCGCAAGAATTCGCGCTCGATGCAGACTTTTTCAAACAACACACAACCTTTGAACCTGAATACTTATGGAATGGTGAGTTCGGGGTGAAAGGCAGCTCACTGGATGACAAATTTGTGCTGCGTTTAGCGGCATTTTATATGTACCGTGAAGACATGCAATTAAAGTCTTGGTTAATAGAAGGTAAAAACTTTACTAGTTATTTTGACAATGCAGGCTCAGGTGAAAACTACGGCCTTGAAATTGAAGGTAGCTACCAATTAACCGATAACTTATTTTTTACCGGTAGTGCTGGTTACTTAGATACTAAGATAAACGATTATGTAGCTAGAACAAGCCTTTACTCACCTCCATTAGATCAAGATGGTCGTGAACAATCACAAGCCCCTAAATACCAATACGCGTTTACAGCGCGTTACAACTTCACTAATGAGCTATATGCTACAGTGGGTATTGAAGGCAAAGACGATTATTACTTCTCGGATAGTCATAACTCACAAGCACCGAGCGTTAATCTAGTTAACTTCAGTGCGGGCTATGAAGCAGAGCAGTGGTCAATCCGCGCCTGGGCACGTAACGTGTTTGACGAAGATGTACCCACTCGTGGTTTTGAGTTTGGTAACAACCCAGCTGATGGTTATGCAACGCATACCTACACCCAGCTTGGCGAACCTATGGTCGCTGGTGTCACCTTTATTTACGAGTTATAATTAATAGGTGCTAGGTGATTAGGTACTAGGATTTCCTAGCACCTAATTACCTAGTACCTGGCTCTTCAATTAAGCCCTACCTACATCAAACGCGATCACTTCTTTTATCGTATGTTTTTTGGTTGCTAACATCACTAACCTATCAATCCCTAACGCCACTCCTGCACATTGCGGTAATCCGTGCTCAAGCGCTGCGATTAAACGCGTGTCCATAGGCACTTGTGGCAAGTTATTAGCATCGCGGTATACGTTATCCTCAGTAAAGCGTTTAGCTTGCTCCTGTGCATTGGTAAGCTCATTAAAGCCATTCGCCAGTTCCATATTTTGATAATAAAGCTCAAAACGCCCCGCTACGCGTTGATCGTGTTCACAAATACTGGCAAGTGCAGCCTGAGATGCCGGAAAGTGATACACAAAACACGGTTTGTTTTGACCTATTTTTGGCTCAACTTTCATGCAAAATAATAACTGCAATAACGTATCACGATGTGTTTCATATTCTGCAATATCAGCAAAACCTTGCTGAATAGCCAGCTGTTGCAGACTCTCTAAAGAAGCTGTTAATGGATCAATACCTAAAGCTTGCTGAAAAGCTTGCTGATAGGTTAAACGTTCTGCCGGTTGTACTGCCAAAATAAGCTGCATCAGCTCATCAACTTCATCCATTAAAGTAAATTCATTAAACCCCGGGCGATACCACTCAAGCATAGTGAACTCAGGATTATGGTGTTTGCCAGCCTCTTCGTTTCTAAATGCCTTACAAAGCTGAAAAATGGCGCCAGAGCCTGCAGCTAATAAACGCTTCATAGCAAATTCAGGGGATGTTTGTAAATAAAGCGGCAATCCGCCAGCATGTCCTGGGCCTACAAAGGTGGTATTAAAACTAGCTAAATGGACATCCGTCACGCTTGCTGCACTTAAGCTTGGGGTTTCAACTTCCATCACATCGCGATCACAAAAAAACTCACGAATAGTGCGTAAAATTGCCGCACGCTGCTGCAAAGTCTTTATCTCTGCGCTGGGCTTCCAAAGATCTGCTGACATATTTTCTCCAAAAAAAATCCCAGCCATAAGCTGGGATTTATCTATATCATCGTTAGGCTTACTTAACGCGGCTTACGTATTCACCACTACGGGTATCTACTTTAATCATTTCGCCAACTTGTACGAATAAAGGAACACGAACCACTGCACCGGTGCTTAATGTTGCTGGTTTACCACCAGTACCCGCTGTATCCCCCTTTAAACCCGGATCAGTTTCAGTGATCTCAAGCTCAACAAAGTTAGGCGCTGCAACCGCTATTGGGCTGCCGTTCCACAAGGTAATTGTACAAACGTCATTTTCCACTAACCATTTAACAGTGTCGCCAAGCGCTTTTTCATCCGCTGCAATTTGTTCAAATGTTTCGTTGTTCATAAAATGCCAAAATTCACCGTCAGTATAAAGATACGCAAGATCAGTATCCATTACATCTGCACCCTCTACTGACTCACCTGATTTAAAGGTTTTTTCAAGCACTTTACCAGAGATAAGCTTACGGATACGAACACGGTTAAACGCTTGCCCTTTACCTGGCTTTACCATTTCATTTTCTAAAATACTGCAAGGTTCGCCGTCCATCATAATTTTTAGGCCGCCCTTGAACTCATTAGTGCTATAATTCGCCATCGTTTCCTCTGTTTAATAATTTTTCGAGTAATCTACGTACCAATGATACAAAGAAATGAAGCAAATTTGCATAAAAACTGGCAAAAAGAATTATCTAATGTGATCACTTGCCCAAAAATCTTATTGGAAATGGTCGGTTTATCGAGCCAAGTGCATGAAAACGACATAAAAGCTCGTAGCTTATTCCCGGTTCGCGTGCCAGTGCCTTTTATAAAAAAAATGCGCTATGGCGATGCTAATGATCCGCTTTTACTACAAGTTATGCCACGTCATCAAGAATTTATTGAAAAGCACGGCTTTAATAAAGATCCGCTTGAAGAGCAAAGCAACAACCAACCTGGTTTATTACACAAGTATAAATCTCGGGTTTTAGTGATGTTTAAAACCGGATGTGCGGTTAATTGTCGTTATTGTTTTCGCCGGCACTTCCCGTATCAAGAAAACCAGCTAAATAAGCGCAGCCTTCTCGATGCCCTTGAGTATATAAAATCCGATAGCAACATCAACGAAGTGATTTTAAGTGGTGGCGATCCACTAATGGCCAAAGATGATGCCGTTAGTTGGTTTATGGATGAGTTAGAACAGTTACCACAAATTAAACGTATGCGTATTCATAGTCGCTTACCGGTAGTGATACCCGCACGTATTACCGATGAATTGTGCGCGCGCTTTGCAAAATCGCCGCTTAAAATTGTGTTTACCAACCACATCAACCACGCTAATGAAATTGATAACGACTTTAAGGCCGCCATGCAAAAACTAAAGCAAGCAGGCGTTACTTTACTCAATCAAGCGGTTATTTTAAAAGATGTGAATGACTCAAGTGATGCACAAATAGCACTAAGCGAAGCCTTATTTGATGCTGATATACTGCCTTATTACCTGTTTTTACTTGATAAAGTAGCAGGTGCGAGCCACTTTGATATAGATGAACAACAGGCGCGCGAAATCATGGCCGAAATGCTCAGCGCATTGCCAGGATTTTTAGTACCTAAACTGGCACGTGAAATTGGCGGTCAACCAAGCAAGACTCCTATTGACCTAAAACTAATTTAAGCGTTAGCAAGACCCGGTAGCTTCACTCGGTTTTTACTTAGGCCACAAGGTTACTCAACTCGCAACGCGATTAAATTTCCACTGGATATATTCATAGTCCAATACCTGACATTTTGTTGCAATCCACGTATTATATCGACATTGCAGTCTAAAGCTTTAGGAAAAAAATGGAATCAATCATTGAGCAGCTCAATGCAAACTTAAAAATTGTTTATCGTCAAGCACTTGATGCAGATAAAAAATTAGATGAACTTCATCAACAAGGTCATGGCAAGTTTAAGTCATTATTCCCCGCTGATGCTGGTTTTGATTTTGAAGCCAAGCGCTTTAAACCGTATGTGCTTGATGTAGCCGCAGACGTTGAGAGTCTAAATAATAAAGGCTTTAATGAACAAAAACTAAAAACCACAGTAACTAAACTGCAGCAATTGCTCACCTTACTGGCTTCTTTTAAATAACCATTAAAAAGCGCTGTTTGCGTAGACAGCGCTTTTGCATAATCAGTTTAACTGTTACTTAGTAATTTTTGGTAGTAATTCTTCTTCAAACCAATCAGTTATCAAACGTTTATCGTGGTAAAAGGCTCCATCACGACCCATTTTAATACGCTCCATAAATCCCATATCTTTAAGCTGTACGCTATCACTTTCGCTAACCAATTGGCCGCCTTTATCGGTTACTGAGTAGCTAAAATCGATACGTGGAAAATAGATTGGTTTAACAATACGTAAATCGTTCATACCGCCAAAACGTACATCGCCGGCCAAATCTAAATCGGTCACTTCAACGTTAAATTTATACCCTTCAGGTAATTCTGCAGCAAGTTTGGTAAAATGTTTTTCAAAGCTTTTTGCTACATGCTTATGATACGAGCCTCGCGGCTCGTTAGATGGGCGCACATCGCTATAATCGTTAAAGTCGTGCCATTTTACAACAGCTTCACCAGCATGAACGAAAGAAGGTAATGCAATAATAATTGCCATTGCGACTTTTTTAAAGGTGTTCATAACTTTCTCCAATAATAGGCATACCTAACCTGTGTAAAATTTTATCACTTACAGATTAACTATAGCTTAATCCAGTTTTTATGTGTTGTTATCATTTATACTGAACATGTAATCAAAAAGTAAGAAGCAAAAAAACAAAAATAAAACATGTAATATGTTCCTTTTTGTGGTGGAATTAACTTAGCTTACACTCAATATTTTATATGGAGGTTGAATGACCACTTTAGTCACAGGTGGTGCGGGTTATATAGGTTCGCATACCGTTTTAGAACTGTTACTGCAAGGCACTGATGTGGTGGTTATCGACAACCTCGCCAATTCATCTGAAGAGTCACTCGCTCGGGTCAAAAAAATTACAGGAAAAGAGATTACTTTTTACCAAGGCGATATTCTTGATAAAGCCTTTTTAGACACTGTATTTAATAAGCACGTCATTAATAATGTGATTCATTTTGCTGGTTTAAAAGCCGTTGGTGAGTCAGTAGTAAAACCGATAGAATATTATCAAACGAATGTACAGGGCACATTGACCTTGGTCGACGCCATGCGTGACGCGGGTGTCTTCAAGCTCGTATTTAGCTCATCTGCGACGGTTTATGGCGACCCTGCAAGTTTACCTATTCGTGAAGACTTCCCAGTGGGTGGCACTACAAATCCATACGGTACATCAAAGCTAATGGTTGAGATGATGCTAGAAGATATTGCTAAATCAGACGAACGTTTTGCTTTTGCGATACTTCGCTACTTTAACCCTGTAGGTGCCCACGAGTCAGGCCAAATTGGTGAAGATCCAAATGGTATTCCAAATAACCTACTGCCTTATATTTCACAAGTTGCTGTTGGTAAGCTAGATAAGCTGGGCGTCTTTGGTGATGACTACGACACCATTGATGGCACAGGCGTACGTGATTATATTCATGTTGTTGACTTAGCTTTAGGTCATTTAAAAGCGCTAAATAAAATAACTAAAGACAACGGCGCCCATATTTATAACCTTGGCACCGGCAATGGCTACTCGGTACTACAAATGGTTACGGCATTTAGTAATGCTTGCGAAAAAGAAGTGCCTTATCAACTATCACCTCGTCGTCCAGGCGATATTGCCGCTTGTTACGCCGCCCCTGAAAAAGCACTGGCAGAGCTTGATTGGCAAGCAACTCGTGGCCTTGAAACCATGATGCAAGATGCTTGGCGCTGGCAAAGCAACAACCCAAATGGGTATAAATAAGCAGCAAATTAAATAGCTAAAGACTTTATAAGGGCACGATATTTTATCGTGCTTTTTTATACCCAAAAAGTAACAAAAAGCGTAACTAATCGTTCAATAAATATTTATAGAATATGATAAGTTTTAGAGTTAAATGATATTTTAAAAAGTGGTGGCCCCTCCCAGACTCGAACTGGGGACCTAACGATTATGAGTTGCAAAACAAAGACTTACTACGAGTTACTTTTTGATATAACTATTTACTAATTTTTATAGCCATATCATGGGGTTATTGAATAAAACCTACCTCTGATGCATAAATCATTATGTATTTCAGAACGTTAAATTTTACGTTCAAAGTAGCACAGAGGTAGCACCATATGTCAGACACAAAATTTCGCTTCACAGAATTGTCGCTTGAAAAGATAGAATCAAACGGTAAACGCACTCGCTATTATGACAGTCTATTGTCAGGACTCATTTTAGATGTGGGCGTAGCTGGTAGAAAATCATTTAGAGTCTATAAAAAGATACCAGGGCGAGACACTCCTATTAATGTCACCCTTGGGTACTTTCCATCAATTACACTCGATGATGCAAGGCGAATGGCTCGTAAAGTAATGGCAGATATTGCTGAGGGTATTAACCCTAACGACCTTAAGCGCCAATTTAGAGCGGCTTCAGTTACCTTGAAAGAAGCTTTTGATTCATACATCGAATCTAGAGATCTTAAGCCTATAACTGAAAGGGGGTATCAACAAAAAATAGATTGCTACCTACCTGATTGGCATAACAAACGTCTAGCCGATATTAATCAAACAATGATTTTAAAGCGCCAACGAGAAATAACCTTAAGAAGCCCTGCTCAGGCAAATTATACCATGCGCCTAATGCGTGCTTTATTTAACTTTGCTAAAGCTGAATACAAATCTTCAGAAGGTCGTTCATTATTTCCAGAAAATCCTGTAGATGCACTTTCTGAAAAACGAAGCTGGAATAATGTAAAGCGTAAAACAACAAGACTGCGTCGTTCACAACTAAAACCATTCATAGACGCACTATATGAAGTTAGAAATGAAGCTGCCAAGTATCGTCAAAATAGCCGCGTTGCTTTTTGTGT